>CAITND010000183.1 GCA_903893625.1 uncultured Oscillatoriales cyanobacterium | reverse complement strand
TTAAGTCCAGAATGTTGTTGCCAAGGCAAGCTGAGCAAGAAGATGATGAGGATGACCCTCGTGCGACATTAATACGTCGCTTACAGGAATATGAATGTATTAAGGTAGTTGCGGAAGAAATTGATGGGTTACCTAGAGTGGAGCGCGATATCTTTGGAATTGATGTAGATATTTCGCCTTTAAGTGTTAATCAGCAACTGCCTGATGTGCAGTTTAAAGAGTTGTTATTCGCATTTCAGGATGTCCTGAAACGTGTTGAGCAACTGAGTCACCACCAAATAACAAAAGAAGCTTTATCTGTCCGTGAACGAATGGCAACCATTTTGGAAAAACTTAAAGGAGAAAATAGTCTCATTTTCTCTGAATTATTTATCAGAAAAGAAGGTCGACACGGAGTCGTTGTCTCGTTTCTGGCAATCCTCGAGCTTGGAAAAGAAGGACTCATCGAAATCATCCAGTCAGAACCTTTCGGAGAAATTAGAGTTAGAGGCTCCGGTTTTGCCACCGGTAAAACGATCATTTAAAAAAAAATCAAAACCGCAAGTTGAACAGCCACTAAAAGTGGTGCAAGATGCTACTGCAACGAGTTTAATTGACATTGAATTACCCTCGATTGAGCAGGAATCTGTTCGATTAGTTAAGCTCAGACCCTTTGGAAAGTTTAGAAAGCCAGCAAGAAAACCAGAAATACCTATAAGTGAATTAGATACAGTAATAAGACAGCAAATCGATTTTAATGTGAATACACAGCGTATAGTTGAGGCAATTTTATTCGTTGCTAAACAGCCGATGACTTCTAAGCAAATATTAGAGGTTTTTCCTGAGTTAGAGCGTCCAAGTTTAAAAGAGATTGATTTAGCAATTGTTGCGATCACTGAAGAGTATTTAAGTCGACCCATTGAATTAAAGCGAGTGGCTAGTGGGTATCGGTTTCAGATAAAACAAGATCTAGCGCATTGGGTATCAAGGTTATTTGAAGAGAAGCCGCCTAAATATTCTCGGGCTTTACTGGAAACATTGGCTATTATTGCTTACAAACAACCGGTTACACGCGCAGATATTGAAGATATTAGAGGTGTCAGTGTGAGTTCAAGTATTATGCAAACTTTATTGGAGCGTGATTGGATTAAGGTGGTGGCTCATAAAGAAGTGCCAGGGCGGCCGGGTTTGTATGGCACAACTAAAGATTTTTTAGACTATTTTAATATCTCAGCATTAAGCGAATTACCCACTCTGGGAGAAATTCAACAGCTATCAGAGCTAAAGGGTAATGCACAAACATTAACACAGGTATCGAGTGAACAGTAATAATCCCAATCATGGTAAATCAAACGATTCGGCCAAGAAAATTTCTAAATCACCTAAACAACAACGTAGAAATAAAGATCGTTTTAAGCCTCAAGAAGAGCAAGCTAAGCCAAAGCGGCTTATAAAAAAACCGATTTTTGAAAAGCCTGCTCCAACACCCACTGAAGGCAAGTCAGTGGTAGGTGCAGACGGTGAGCGTATTCAAAAAGTACTGTCACGTGGAGGGTTGGGTTCTAGAAGAGAGATTGAGCGCTGGATTGAAGAAGGCCGTTTCAAACTTAACGGTAAATTAGTTGCTTTAGGTGATCGATTAAAACAAGGTGATTATTTGCAGTTGAATGATCGAGTGGTAAATTGGGAAAAGTTCGCGATTCAACCGACTCGAGTACTGCTTTATCACAAACCTACGGGTGAGGTGGTTACGCGCCGTGATCC
>CAITND010000182.1 GCA_903893625.1 uncultured Oscillatoriales cyanobacterium | reverse complement strand
TGCAAGATTGGCATTTATTATAACTTAATGAGTGATTATTAATGTTATAATTTTCATTATTATCAATCATTAAATTATTGATCTTTCTGTTATAATTTTCTTTAATTTCTTCATATAATCTTAAATCAAAATCATTAAGCTCAGACAAAAAATGTTTTAAAAGACTTTGATTATGATATATTTTATTTTGTTCTATTTCAATCTCTAAAATTTGTTGCTTTAATTGCTTCCTCCAATTTTCCGCATTCATTATGTATCCTGAAAATGGGTTGATTAAGTCAGAGTAAGGAGGAGAACCATACTTTATTCCCAAAAATTCAGCAGCAGCTTGAGCTTGTGTAAAAATTCCTTTAGCACGATCAATTTCTTGCTCTACAGATGAGAGTTCATTCTTTAACACAGAAAGGGTTGCATCTCTCAAGTTAGTTAGCGTGGGTGTGAACTCAAGCTGTAAAGCATCAATAATAATTAGAATCTCTCGATCACATTTAGAGCGATACTGATTTAATAGGGAAACGGCAGTATTCCTTAACTGATATTCTGATGTATATAGAAAAACCTTTCTTATAGATTCACACAGCCTTTTTTGGTTAAATTCTGTAGATGTCCTTAAGTATTGTTTAGCAACTTCTAAAGCAATTTGTTGAATCTTGCTTGAACCACTATTTACAGCTAAATCCACCCCCAAAATGTGCAATTCTGAAATAACATCTCTAACAATCTGATCATAATTCTGATAATAAATATTCGATCTAAATAACTCCTGAGTGGGGCCATAAATCCAAAACTCTATATGTCGTTCATATTCTGCGGTTAATTCTCCACGACTATCAAAACGTTGAATTTGCTTAATTTCTTCAAGCTTACGATTGATAATTTCATTGCGAATGCGATAAGGTGGATCAGTAAGAGCGCCTCCCTCTAAATGTTCAATTTGATGCTGAGAAAACCCCATATTTTCTATTGCCCATGCTGCCGCCCACCGTGTTAAATCATTGTTAACTGTTCCCCGACCCTTGACTTCGTTGGCAATATCCCTAAGAATCTGTAAATCTTCATCAGTTTCACAAGCAACCAGCGCTTGCTTAATGTACGGGTCAGTAATTCTTCCTAACCCTTGTAAAGCCAAGGCTCGCATAGGTGGATTAGCTTTATCTCTCCAGATATTAGCAAATTGACGCAGGGCAAGTTCGGGTTGATTTTCAGCTAAGGCAAAAAATAGCTCGACTTTTTCCCCAGCGTTGCTTGATTTCCTAAAGCGTTCGGGTAGGTCGCTCATGGTTGTTTGGGTGCTACGGCTCAGGCTGTTATTCTGAAATTCTATAATACATCCTGCTGTTACATCGTGTCAATTGATACCTAAATCTTAAGAAAATCTTAACAGACTTAAAGCATAAATTAGTAGGGTGCGTGCGCGTTGCTTACGCACTATCTACTATTATTTAACGACCAAGATAGTGCCGCATATTGTATCGTAATATCGAATCAAGAAATCGGGTTTCTGCGCTGGTTTGTGCATCCTAACCGAGATGGGATGAAGAAACCCGGTTTCTGTATCGGGTTGTTGTGTTACCCGAAACCCGCGATATGCTTCTCTAAAAAATGCTATTATGGGATTAATCTAAATCATTAAAAAACTTGCTTGAGCGCATTTTAATTATTATGATTCAAGAAATTAATGCCATATTTGATGGTCAATCCCTGCAACTGGAATCTCCCTTAAACTTGGATATAGGTACAAGGGTGAGAATTATTGTTGAAACTATATTACCCGAAGAACAACGCCCAAAAACATTTCTTGAAACCGCTCAATCTTTACAGCTACAAGGTAATCCAGATTGGTCTCTTGAAAATTGAATGGTCAAATTAGGAGAAATTAAAATGGCAACCAATACCTCTTTAGAAGAACGCATCGCAGCAGTAGAAGCAGCAATTACCGAATTGCAGAAACAAGTGGCAAATCCTCAACCGACAAATTGGCTACAACAAATTACAGGGTCTTTCAAAGATGAACCAGCCTTTGAGGAGGTACTGGCTTACGGACGAGCGATTCGTCAAGGTGATGAGTCTGTACTAGAAGCACGAGACCAGCTATGAAATATTGATTGGATACATACTATAATAAAAGATTGGTGCAAAAAATTTTATGCGGAGAAAAAGTTAGATGGCTCGATATAGAGGCCCCCGTTTGAGAATCGTTCGTCGTTTGGGCGATTTACCCGGCTTAACACGGAAGACCCCCAGAAAGGCCTATCCCCCTGGACAACACGGCCAAGCTCGTCGCAAGCGTTCTGAATATGCGATCCGGTTAGAAGAAAAACAAAAACTGCGCTATAACTACGGTGTTTCTGAGCGTCAACTGTTACGTTATGTCCGTAAAGCTCGCCGCGCTTCCGGTTCCACCGGACAAGTATTGCTTCAAACCTTGGAAATGCGTTTGGATAATACCATTTTCCGTTTAGGAATGGCCCCCACCATTCCAGCGGCTCGTCAGTTAGTTAGTCATGGTCATGTTACCGTTAATGGTCATCGTGTCAATATTCCTAGCTATCAATGCAGACCTGGGGAATTAATTGGTGTTAGAAATACCGAAAAATCCCGTGAACTGGTGAAAGCCAATTTACAATATCCCGGTTTAGCCAATATTCCTGGCCATCTGGAGTTAGACAAAGAACAATTAACTGCTAAGGTGAATAGCGTCATTGAGCGGGAATGGGTGGCTTTACAAATTAATGAACTGTTAGTGGTTGAATTTTATTCACGTCAAGCCTAAGAGTTCCTCACCGTTCTATTTTTCGTGGGGCGTTATCGACTAAAAATAACGCACCCCACTCGGTTATCGGAAAATTGGGTATAAAACCCCTAACTTCTAGGACGGCTTTGTGCTAAAATTAAGTTGGTGTGAAAAAACCCACCCTATCAAAGATACTCCGAAACAAATAACAAGGTTGAAAGTCCTGCGGGGTTGACGATGAGAAAGGGGAAGCGGAAGTAAGGCAATGGTATCAGTCTACCCTTGAACGCACTCAAAATTAAATCTTTTCTTTTAAGTGGCGGAAGGACATTCTGACACTCTAAACGGACGTGGAGGAAGGCGTAAGACTATCGTTAAGATAGCAGCATCCGGTGAAGCGTCAACCCCATTCAGCGACCACCTTAAACAAGTGGCGTGGTGAAGAATCACCGTACCTTCAGGTCGGTGAGGATGTCAATGTTAAACCCCTAAATCCAAAATCAATCAGGTTGCTATCCTCCGATTTGGGACATGGTGCGGGCATAATTTCCCGTTGTACCAGAGTCCCGTTGTTTAAAATTAATATCGGGTTTAATTCCTAATAGGTGACTTACCTGTTCTCTTAACTCCTCAAACGTCGCACCTTGACGCAGAGGAGTTTTTAAGTCAATTTGTCCGGTTTCATTCAGTAAACAAGGTCGTAACCAACCGTCAGCAGAGAATCTCATCCGGTTACAGCGATCGCAAAAACATTCTGACATCTGACTAATAAATCCTAATGTTCCTTTCGCCCCCGGTATTTGAAACACGTCCGCAGGGCCGTTTCCTTTCACCTGAGAGCCTTCTAAACCCCATTGTTCTCGAATTTGTTGCCGTAATTCTTCTGAAGAAATCCAACCGCGATCGGCAAATAAATCATTATTGCCAATGGGCATAAATTCAATAAATCTAATGTGCCATTGTCGCTCTATTGTTAATTTTGCTAAGTCTAATACTTCATGATCATTCACCCCTGGAATGACTACCACGTTCAATTTTAGGGGGTTAAAACCGACTTGATAAGCCGCTTGTATTCCTTCCCAAACCTGTTGCCAACGGCTGCGTCCTCGGTTGCCAATAATTTGATCAAAAATATCAGGATCAAGGGAATCTAAACTAATATTAATCCGTCGTAGTCCAGCCTGATATAAATCCTCTGCCATTCCTGCTAATAAAAAGCCATTGGTTGTCATCGCCACATCTTTTGTTTCAGGAAAGGCGTTAATTTGTTTAACTAATTCTACCACACCAGGACGCAATAAAGGTTCACCTCCGGTTAATCGAAATCGAGTAAACCCAACGGGGATAAACACTTCTCGCAACAGCGTTAATAGTTCATCCAGAGTTAACAAATTCTGTTGTAGGATATAATCAATTTCTGCTCCTTCGGGCATACAATATTGACACTGGAAGTTACAACGGTCAATCAAACTAATGCGGAGATAATCAACAAGGTTCATGGAATTTTAGGAGAATGACAGAATTTTGTTCTTTCTGTATTATGTCGAATTTTTCTATTGTAGGGGGAGTTAGAATTAGGATTGTGATGGATATTGTCTTAAAAGTGACTGAATAATGGGTTGTGACGCTCGAAATGTAGTCGTTTGTAGACGATTAATAGCTGTTGGTAAGTTCAATAAATTTTGTTTAGCTGCTTCATCTAATATCCCTAACAAACCTGTGATCTTTAAACCGCGTTTTTGAGCAATTTTTCTACCTAAAGCATCATCAATAATCACCAAACTAGCTTCTATCTGTTATGCTAAAATAATAGCAGCTTGCTCCCCAGCATCTAAAGCACTTAAATCTTGATTAAATATCAGATCAACGGTTTTGACAATTAACCATTTTGGCGGATTTTTAATCCATGTTTTTACAGGTTCAGGCGATCGCAAATGAGATAATTCTTGTTGAACAATACTAGGAATCATTACCTGACCATAAAGTTGATGTAATATCTCAATTTCCTCGATCAGAATCAGATAACAAATGGGTGATGTATCGGATACAACAATCATAAAGAGTTTAATTTTTCTAGTGCTTTTAATTGTTCATGAGTTTGGCGATCAGCTTCTAAATCCGTTTGATCATAGTTAAGATCAATTCCTTTTTCTTTAAGAAAACTATCTACTTCTAAGCGGGTAGACATTCCTAATAATTCTCGAACTTTACCAATACTAATTGAACCTTCACGATAAGCTTCTATGACAATCATTTCTAAAATGTGTTGTTCTAAACTTCCCCATTTTGTCTGTAGGGAAAAAACAACTTCATCAGGAAGTACAATTGAGACTTGCATTATGGTTTCCTTGAAAAATCATAAGGAATATCCAAGTTATAGCATAAAGTTGTATAACGTAACTTGTCCCAACAAAATATCGGGTTTCACGTCATTCAACTTAATGTTCGTTATTATACAGGATTTCAGTTATGAAAAAAGTTTTAGTCACGGGTGGAACTGGATTTTTAGGTCAGAAATTAGCGTTGAGATTGCATTCTTTAGGTCAGGATGTCACGATTTTAGGTCGTAACTTAATAATAGGCGATCGCTTACAAAAATTAGGACTAAAATTTATCCCCGTTGATATCACAAATTCCGATGCAATCTTATCAGCTATTTCAGGACAGGAGGATGTGTTTCATTGTGCGGCGTTATCTTCTCCTTGGGGACGAGAGGAGGAGTTTTATACAACTAATGTGATCGGAACTCGCAATATTATTCAAGCTTGTTTAACCCATCGGGTTAGACGTTTAATTCATGTTTCAAGTTCGGCAGTTTATTTTAATTTATCCCATCGATTTAATATTAAAGAAACGGATGATTTAGCTGAATATCCGATTCATCCTTATGTTAAAACAAAGCAATTAGCAGAACAGGAAATTAATATAGGTTTTCAACAGGGTTTACCTGTGATTTCTATTCGTCCGCGCGGAATATTTGGCCCTGGCGATACGGTGATTTTTCCGCGACTATTAAAAGTGAGTGAAACAACGGGAATTCCCTTAATTAATGGGGGAAAAGCGATCCTGGATATGACTTATATTGATAATGTGGTGGATGCGTTATTGTTGTGTCAGACTGCACCCGATCAGGTATTAGGAGAATATTTTAATATTACAAATGGAGAACCCACAGAATTGTTTAATTTATTACAAATATTATCTAAAAAATTGAATATTTCTTTAAAATTTAAACCCTTACCCTACCTGATCGCATACACTTTAGCAACGGGGATGGAATGGTTCTATCAATCTTTCTTACCCGGTCGAGAACCTGCTTTAACGCGCTATACTTTGGGATTATTAGCCTTTAGTCAAACTTTGGATATCACATCGGCTAAGGTGAAGTTAGGCTATCAACCTCAAATTTCAATTAAACAGGGGTTAGATGAGTTTGTTAGACATTGGAAATTGTTATAAGATGGCGCTGAAGCACAACAACGAAATATGGTAGAAATTACGTTTTTGAAGGCGGGATATTGTACCCATCCTGAAGCGATGGTACTTCCTGGAAGCAGTTGGAAATCGATTGTTTTTCCGGCGTTATTTGCTTTAATTCGTCATCCGATGGGGTGGATTTTATTTGATACGGGTTATTCTGAACGGTTTTATCAAGAAACACAGCATTTACCCCAAAAGCTTTATGCTTGGTTGACTCCCGTTTATTTACAACCTCAAGAAAGTGCCATTTCTCAACTCAAACTGTTAGGAATTCAACCCAATGATATCAAGTATATTATTATTTCTCATTTTCATGCGGATCATATTGGGGGATTAAAAGATTTTCCTAAAGCAGAATTTATCTGTTTTCAATCGGGTTATAATGCGATCAAAAATAAACAGGGTTTAAGTGCATTAAAAGCAGGTTTTTTAGCGGGTTTAATGCCAGAGAATTTTGAAGATCTGGTAATTTTTGTTGAAAATAGTAATAAGATAAAATTACCGAATAATTTTGCCCCTTTTGACCAAGGGTTTGATTTATTCGGAGATGGTCGTTTAATTGCAATTGAATTACCGGGTCATGCGGTCGGACAAATGGGTTTATATTTAACGGATAATAGCGGACAACAGTATTTTTTAATTGCAGATGCTTGTTGGTTAAGTCGTGCGTATCAAGAATTAATTTATCCTCAACGAATTGCCGATTTATTGTTTGCAGACAAAAAAGCGTATCGACAGACGTTAAAAAAAATTAATCAGTTATATCGGAATAATCCTGATCTTAAAATTATTCCCTCCCATAGTTCTATTAAGGATTAATATCAAGTAAGATGCTGACACTGCTGTCTAACTATTTAAAGGAATTTTAATTAAAAACTCGGTTCCTTCTCCTAATGCTGAAAAACAATTGAGTTCTCCCCGATGTTTATCCGTGACTAAATGATAGGCGAGGGATAATCCTAAACCTGTGCCTTTTCCCGGTAATTGGGGGGTAATAAACGGATCAAAAATACTTTGCTTTTCTGCTGCTGACATTCCAATTCCATTATCGGAAATAGAGATAGCAACGGTATTGTTCTCCTGTAAATAGGTACGAATTGTAATCTGAGGTTGATCCGTTAAATCTCCCTTAGAACTGGTGGCTTCTAAACGATCAATTGTATAGGTTAGTAAATTCATAAACACTTGATTCAGTTGTCCGGCATAACACTCTACTTTCGGTAAAGCACTATACTCTTTAATCAGGGTAATACTGGGTCGTCCTGCTTTAGCTTGGAGACGATTTTGTAAGATTAATATCGTACTATCTAAGCCTTCATGAATATCAACATATTTCATTTGAGATTCATCTAAACGAGTGAAATGACGCAGCGATCGCACGACATCTCGAATTCGTTCTGCTCCCACCTTCATCGACTCTAACATCCGAGGTAAATCCTGTTTTAAAAAGTTTAAATTTACCTCTTCCATTTCATCGGCAATTTCAGGAACAATTTGAGGATAATACTGTTGATATAATCCCAATAAATTAATTAAATCCTCTATATAATTTTTGGCATGGGAAATATTTCCAGAAATAAAATTAACCGGATTATTAATCTCGTGAGCAATTCCCGCCACTAACTGCCCCAAACTTGACATTTTTTCCGTTTGAATCAGTTGGGTTTGAGTGCGTTGAAGCTGAGTTAAAAGTTCTTCTAACTCGGCTCGTCGTTTGGCTTCTTGTCCTTCACTTTGGCGTAAAGCCTGTTCCATTTGTTGGCGTTCAGTAATATCTAATCCCACAAACACCGCCGCAGATCCTCGGTGATATTTTTGAGCCACAATTAAATAGGTACAAGGAACTCCTCGAACATTGGCGGTAATTTCTCTCGAACTTTTCCAAGTCTCTTCGGCAAAAAATTCATAGACAAATTCATTAAATTTGGGGCTATTTTGGAGAAATCCCACTTCTTTCCCGACAAATTCTTCCGCCGGAACATTGTAAGAATTGGCTAAATGGCGATTTACCCCTAAATATTTCAAATCCGAACTAATCCAAGAAACTAACCCCGGTACCGCATTTAATACGGCTTCTAATTGATCCTTTGAGGCTAAAACCGCAGAGGATGTTGCTTTTCGATCAGAAATATCATAAGCAAAACCACAAATTAAAGGTAAACAGGGAACACAAGCCGCGCCGAATTCCGTAGGAATGGTTAACCCCGGTTCACCAGACTGTAATTCCAAATAATTAATTTTAAAATCAACGGGGAAAATTGAACCGGATTTTTTTTGATGACGGGATTCAAACGTTAATGCTCCGGTTTGTTGTAATTCTTGGCAATATTCTTGCCAAACCACTGCGGTTAAATCTCGATCAATATCATGAATATTCAGTTTTAGCAATTCACTTTGACTATAACCCAACATCCGACAGGCAGATTGATTGACATAACAAAACTGACCGTCTAAAGTCATCCAAAAAATGGCATCTGTTGCCTGATCAAATGCAATTTGAGTCAGTTGTAACCTTTCTTGTAACTGTTTTTGAGAGGTAATGACTTCCAGGGCTAAAATTAATCCGCCGATGGTTCCTGATGCCGTTTGCCAAGGTTGAACCGTCCATTTACTCCATTCTATTAAACCATTGGCTAGAGGTTGGCAGGTTTCGAGTTCCCACCGAGATAATTTTCCAGCTAAACAATATTGAGCATTTTGATACCAAATTTCGGGTAAATTCGGAAACCATTCTTGATGGGAACAACCGATTAAATTAGGCTGTCCTCCACCATATTCCTGTTGCCATTGACGGGATACCGCTAAATACTGAAGTTGCAGGTCAACCATTGCCATCGCCGTCGGTAAATATTCGACAAAACGACGGAAATAATCTTCCTCACCGGTTGCAGAAATAGGGGAAGAAATCAACTCACCTGGGGGATCAGGAGGGTTAAAAATTGTAGTGGGTTGAATTTGCCTTTGATTCACGGTTTGGCACTCCCTCAGTCAAAATTGGGTCAAGAACACTGATCCATTTGTCAATACAATATGGAAGACATTGATTTCAGAAATAGAGCTTAAAATGAAAGATTACCCTAATGAGGGGTGTTACCCCCCATTATATGATTCATTACACCACTTTGTCTATAAATCCTGTCAGTTTACCCTGATAATTCCCTGAAATCAGGGCAGCCTAGACAATTAATAAAATTTTTTTCTGAATTAATTGTGATCTCTGATACTGAAATCCAAGTAATATTAACTCGGTTCTTAAGTAGGTAGGCTCTATAAAACGCTACTATGTAAACGATTGTAAACCGTTCCAATGCTCTCTAATGGATGACTGAGCCTTCTTTACATATTGCTACATGGTGGGTTTTAATCCCGCCTACCCACTTACCTTGCCTCTCCTGTCATAAACATCTTGAGTGTGAGGGGTGCAAGTTTCATTAATTCTGACTGTGGTGAATAAACAGACAGCAAAAAGTACCCTATCTCTTAGGTTCGTTAGTCCTTCATTGTGAAGTTTCTACGCTTCCAAACTATCTGAGAATAATTTGATTCTATTGACTTAAAATAACCTCCAAACTTAGAAAGAATGGAGGTAGTCGATTATTCTAATTTTGAGATAAATTCTGATAATGATTATCCTTCAGTTCCTGAATTCTTCGGATTCTTCTTCAAAGCTTTGAAAGTAAAGGCAGCTAATCCGAGCAATCCTAAAACTGTGTTAGGTTCTGGAGTAGAACCCCTTTCCTGAAAACTTACCTTTTGATCAGAAGCGAAGAGTTTTGTTTCATTATTAGTAGTTAAACCGAATAATTTTAGATCAAACTGATTACTTGCTGTTCGCTCAATCTCTAGTTTCATTGAAGCAATATTGTTCAGAGGGCTAAAAAAATTATTGTCAGCATCAGCATTCCAGAAAGCCGAAAATTTATTAGTGCCAATTTCAGAAAAAGCAATATCGTTATGAGAAATAAATCCATGATCTCCTTTGACGTCTTTGACGTCTAAGTAGGTCATACCGATATAAAATTGGTTACCTCCTAAACTAGAATTAAATAAGTTAGCTGGATTATCCGCTATATAACTTGCTCCATCTATAACAAGGTGGTAATCAAAAGCATTTGTGTGTATTCCTGTAAAATCGTTTGTGTTGAAAGGATACCAATAGATATCAAATGTGCTTTGTAAATCCCAGGTATAAATAGGGCCAGCTATTGCTGAATTCGCTGTCATTGCTGCACCAGTGCTTAAAGCGGCACTTGTTAGACAAAACACTGCTAGTTTCCGAAAAGTTTTAGTAGACATTTTTCAATCCTCGCTTAACGATTAAAAAAAAACTGTAAGTAGGTGGTCATAATTAAAGTTAAAATACTAAATGTTGTAAGTCCTTCAGGATAAGGGTTTTAGCTTTCGGTTTGTTGACGTTATTTATGCCCGCCTACTTAGCTAAAATTGTGTTTTATTTAACTAAAATTTATGTTCTTCTGCACCTTTGTATCTATAATATTCCCTCAGTTTATAAAAAACCAGAGTGTTTTGTAAAGAGGATCAATTTTATTATAAAGTTTTGGTAAATGGGGTGGGGATCAGAAAGGACTCCAATTCAGTAAAAAATAAATCCCCTGTTCCTGTAAGGTGCGATCACCGGACTCTAGTTGAATTAACGGTATACCCCAGTCGATGCGTGCGGTCAGGCGATCGCCATATTGCCACCTTAATCCTAACCCAACTGACAATAAGGTGCGATCGGGTAATTTTAATTCTCCAGGCGCATTCCAAGCTTGACCAAAATCAATAAAGGGTGTGAGTTGTAAGACTCCCAGACCATTTCCGGTGCGGAGGATGGGATAACGCAATTCTGCGGAGGCAAACATCACGTTATCGCGTAACAAGACATCTTGACGATAGCCGCGCACAGTATCCTCCCCTCCGAGTCCCATTTGTTCTAAGGGAAGTAATTCTTGGTTCGTGAGTTGGACATCAGACCGCAGTAAAAAAACGGTATCGGGTGCTAACAAACGCACCCATTGCGCTTGACCTCGCCAAGCAAAATATTGACTATCCGGTTGATCGGAACTCAGGGTTGCATCCAAGAGTCCGACTCCAAAACTTAATTGCGATCGCACCGCAAACACCTGTTTTGGCCCCCGATGGGTATATTCTTGAGAAAACCGCAAAATTGAAAGCCGCGTTTTCCCGTCCTCCTCTGCACCTCTGGACAGGGGAAAACCCACTCCTAAAATACTCGTATCACTTTCTCGACGCGCAAAGGTTAATCCTAATGCGAGTTCTTCCGTTGGCGTTTGAATAATAGGTTGACGAAATCGCAATTCATAAGTCCGACTATTGGCTGTAATATCCAAATCGTTAAAAGGAGGTTCTATAATTCGACTATTTGTAGAGTTAAAATAAAGTCCTAATGTTGTATTGCGCGGTGTAATCGGAAACGTATATAAAACATCGACAATATTACTACCCTGAGTATTACTATAGGACAGATTCAATTTATCGCCCTGTCCTAATAAATTCCCTTCGTTAACTTCAATTCCCCGTTCCCATGATCCCACCGTCGGAGAACGATTATTATCTGTAAATAAATTAACAGCAAAGGTTTTTGCTGTCTTAAACTTAACATTGAGAATACTTTCACCGGGATTAATCCCTGTTACTAATTCCGCAGAAATCGTTTCCACAACTGGATCAAGTTGCAGTAATTTTAAGGCTTGTAAAAGGTGGTGTTGATTAAACGGTTGACGAGTGACTAATTCCAACCGACTTTTAACATAGTTTGGGTTTAAACGTCCCTTTCCCTGAATATTAATTTCAGATATTTTTCCTTCTAAAATTGAAAGGGTGACAATTCCATTAGTTAAAGTTTGGGGAGGAATTAACGCACCTGAAGTAATATAACCTTGATTAACATATAAATTTGTCACCGCCGAACGTGCTTGTAATAATTCGGTAAAGGTAATCGGACGACCAATAAAATGTTTTGTGATTTCAGCTAATTCTTGATCGCTAAAAACCGTATTTCCTTCAAATTCAAACCGTTCAATGGTAATAGTATTTGGACTGTCAAGAAGTTGTTCTGGAGTTGTTGGTAGAGGAACGGATGGGGGAAGCAAAGGTTCTGGGAGTAACGAGGGAGAAAGTTGGGGTTCTGGGAGTGAGGGTTGAGGAGGAATCGGTATAATTAAAGGTTGGGGAGGCTGAGATTCAGGAATTTGAGTCTGCACAGAAGAATTCACCTCAGCAAAGGCGAAATTAGCCTGTAAAATTAGGATAAAAAGTTGAGAATAGACGGGAACACAACGAAAACGCAAGCATGGCAAAAAGAAAAATAAGAATTTTAGATCGAATTTAAGCTGATAAAAGGGGGATTTTTTGACGCAATGGAAATGTAAAAAAGGTAGCATAAAAAAATAGAAAATCCGGTGTTACTCTAGTTTTAGAACAAAAGGGATCAAGAATCCGAAAAAATCCAGAACATGAATATTACGTCAACAGTTAACCCCCGTGTAGTCCTATTGATTTCTCTCTTCAATGCCGTTAATCTAAATCCTGATTTTTATCCATTTTTAACTTTTGCAACAAATTGAGATCAGAATTGTCGATGATTTTGTTTAAAGCGGTTCCTGATGATCAATATATTCTCGATATTGCAGAAGACAATGGAATTCGTCTACCGTCAGGATGTAAACAAGGAGATTGTTCGGTCTGCGTCGCTAAACTCCTGAACGGTCAAGTTGATCAAAGTGAACAAAAATTTCGCTGAATTTCTCCAAGCCAAAAAAATAACTAGAAATCAGCAATAGGTAATGGGAAATAGGTAATATTTCCTATTCCCTATTTCCTATTCCCTATTACACGGACTCCCCCAAGTTAATGCAAGTTCGGTCAATCCCGACAAAATTAACAACAATTTGACCAATCTACTCCCTGTACCACTCTTCTTATTGTTGAGTATGATGGCAGTTTTTCTAGCTTGATTTTTAAAACTTGACTGAGTTCTTTTTGATTCACCTTGGCAAAATTTTCTTTCTCTCTGTAACCTAAATTCCTCCGCATTAGCCCTAAGATAATTATTAATAGCACTAACCATAAGGGATGTCTTTTTCCCTTTTCTTTTCGATAATCCTTGACTTTTTTGAGTTTTTCTATTAGAGTAGTCAACATTGATTTTTTTAAAAAAATTAGCGATCGCTCTTCATTTTATCAGGTAGCGATCGCCATGACTTTATTCTTTCTGACCCGACGCATGAAACAGCCCTGCCGTACACGGGGGCAAGGGGGGCGTCAACCGTCAACAGCTAACCAAAATAAATGTTAACTTTAACGTTGTTAGACCCCCAACAAAAAACGCCCCTGAGACAGTGGACATTTGCACAGGAGGCAATTATCCGCATTGGACGAGCAGCAGATAATCAGGTTGTAATTATTGATCCCTTAGTCTCCCGGTATCATCTGGAGTTACACCATCCCACAGACGAAACCCAGAGTTCCCCTTGGTTAATGGTGAGTAAGGGAACCAATGGCACTTTTATTAATGGTGTTCTCACGACTCAGGGGTTAGTGGGAGATGGAGCTTTAATTGAATTAGCCAAAGATGGCCCGTTATTACAAGTTAAACTCCAAGCCACCGTGATTATGATTCCCGTCAACGCTCCCCTCTGTAACCATGAGGGGAATACGGCGGGGAATTTATTTTGTATTCATTGTGGGTTTCCGATTCAGGTAGAGCGGACGATACGACAGTATCAAGTGTTGAGAACCATCGGACGCGGCGGGATGGGAACAACAACTTTGGCGTGGGACTCAACCACCGCCAAATCTGCCGTGCCTGTTGTCGTCGTTCTCAAAGAAATGAACGCGGATATGGCACAAATAGCCAAAGCGCAAGAATTATTTGAACGAGAAGCCCGTACCCTAAAAGCCTTAAACCATCCGGGTATTCCCAAGTTTTACGACTTTTTTGTGGAAGAGGGTAAAAAATATTTAGTGATGGAAATGATCCATGGAACGGATCTCGAACATTACATCCATCAACGGGGGCCAGTGATTCCCCAACAAGCCATTCAGTGGATGATGCAAACCTGTGAGGTATTGGACTATATTCACTCACTCGATCCGCCTCTGATCCACCGAGATATCAAACCTGCCAATTTACTCTTGCGGCGACGAGATCACCGCATTGTGGTCTTGGACTTTGGAGCCGTGAAAGAAATTGGAACCCCTCCGGGAACCCGAATTGGTGCAGAAGGATACAGTGCTCCTGAACAGGATCGGGGACAACCCCTTACTCAGTCGGACTTATATGCGATCGGTACAACGTTAATTTTTTTACTGACCGCCGAAACACCCCTAAAATTTTATGGCAAACGGGGGAATAGTTATGGTTTTGAACTCGATAACGTTCCCACGATTACACCTCAACTGCGAAAAGTTATTGAACAAGCCACCGCATATCGACCCAAAGATCGGTATCAAACGGCTCAAAATCTATCTCAAGCTTTAGCCCATTGCCTAAATTCATGAAATCATCGGAAAAATGGGTAGAAACCCCTAACTTGGAGCAGGGGACTAGCTACGCATCCACAGGGTGTCATGACTCAAAAAACGTAGTCAGTTAAGACTTAGGCTGGTCAACTATTACGTCATGTGAGGCATGAAGCCCCGTTACTTCAGTACGGGGTGCTGACGAGGAACAATTACGCAAAGGAAGGGGAAAGGGCAATGGACTAGAAGCTTATAGAAAGAAATACAAAACTTGAAACAGCAGACTTAATTAAAGGGTAAATTAGGGACTGAGTGCAGACCGACCGAAATCAGGGAGGGTTTGAGAAATAGGCTTCTACTCTTCGTCTTCATCCCAGGCTTCAACGGCTAATAACTCGCTGATGGGATCTTGCATAGAGAAACCAAACTCTAACAATTCCTGCTTCCAAAATTTCCATTCATCGCCATAGAGAAGGGCGACTTTCCACAGACTTTCGGAAGGTTTGATAATGTCAGACTTGACCAGGGAATGCACCTGACGTTGAAACTTATCCATCGGGTGTATAACCTTTTGGCTCATAATACCTCTTAAGTTGTTCTAATTCTAAAGTGTTAACGCTTTCCCACCTGAACGTTTTCCTTTGCGTAGATGGTCGATGCCGATGAAAGCAGCTTCCTCATTCTTGAATATAGCATAAGCTGGGAAAAATGCAATCTTTTTTTGGAAAATCTAGGGGTTGATTCCAGTAACGAAGAAGGAATAGCTTCCTCTCTCATTGTCTGAGTGCCTTGAGCAGCCGGATTAAGGGAAAATTCGGATTTGCCCTCAGATCCAATGCGTGCTCCCGCCTCAGAGGAATGAAATCCTCAAAATTCCCTTGAACCGAATATGCTTATGCGAACGTCAGGGTAACTGGATAGGAAGATCCCTTCCCCCAGAAAATTGACATTTAGGCCGGAATCCGATCAGGAAAAATTGCTCTAATTTGACTCTGGAGCCTATCATAGCAATTTTAACGAGATCTTCCGTTGCCACTCACGCTTTGAATACAAGGGGGACGCTGTGAAATTTCAGGTGTAGCCCAACAATAATACCGCTAATTCGGTACGGATCATCTTTGTTGTTGTTGCTGATGTTGTAGCGTGTTTTTTGAGAGTTGTAACCAATTTTTTTGGGTAATAGCATAAAATTGGCTAGGAACGCTCTCTGACTAATCCGTATCGGTAATACATAATACCCAAATTTGAGAGTTTCGCTTATCGATTCCGAACCAAGTTACATCCCAAGCTACATCAGCAAACCACTCTGTCCAAGGTTCTTGAGAAATATACATCTGAATTTCATCATAGCGACTCTGAAACAGTGCCTCACAGAATTTCATCCCTAATTCCTTTGCTTGTTTCGCAGTCCCTTGAAATTCTTCATAAGCACCCCCAAATACTAAAATCTCTCCTAATTCTCCATCTAGGGTGAAGGCGCTGGTATCTTCGGTTAAGTCTAAGGACGTTGCTAAGGGGGTTTCAATTTCTAACGCCGATAAACCATCCATCACCGGGGGTAGGGTGACAAATTGTTCAAAAAAATTAATTTCATTTAGTAAATCTCGTGAACCAAACCACTCTAAAACGGGGTGAGGAGAAAGTTGAAACCGGGCAAATTCTGCACCTCCATTCTGATGAGTTTTTCGTAACTGTTTTAAGAGTTCGTCAACAGCAGGGTCTTTTAAGGGCGTATACACAACTTCTAATTCCTGCCACATTTCCTCAATTTCTTCTTCGGAAGGACGATGTTGCTCTCGATTGGGGATTAACATTAACTCAGATCTCCAGGTAACAATATTTTTCTACACTTTACTGGAATCTTTAAAAAACTACAATATGAGAATGAACCACAAAGGCACGAAGACACTAAGAAGTCCAGAAACCAGGTTTCTAAGAGAAATCAGGTTTATAAGAGCCCCCTAAAATATCCCTAAATTCTATTATTATTGATAAAGTTTTAGTTTTTGTCTCAACTCATCCAGACAAGAATCAGAGGTTTCTGTTTGTTCGAGTGACGTTTCTAATGGTTCTGGTTCGTCGGGACAAAATTCTAGTTCGATTTCAATGGTAAGTTGAGGTTCTGATAAGTTATTATAGTTGGCGATCGCTTTAAATCTCAATTTCCCACTTTTCCAAGAGGCTGCACCTAATTTTAAGAGTTTACAATCAATTTCTTCACTAACGGTATTTACGCTACTTTGATTTACTTTTAAAATCGCCTTATTTTCAATATCATATTGAGAATTAATTGGCTCCAACAAGCAAATTGTCAATTTTTGGCGTGTCTCTACCATCTGCCTATGTCCCGGTACGAATTCAAATTTATATGTGTCAACAAACATCTTTTCTTTTAGAATATTTAATAAAATTTCTTTGAATTTATCAACCGTAAATGTATTCCTGTCAAATAATAAAATATCATTATCATTCAAAGCATAAAATGTATTGTTCATGTTGTTTTGTCCTCAAGATTTTATTTGATATAGCAATTTTAAATGAATGATAACACAGATCCTCCAGAAACCGGGTTTCTAAGAACCCCCTAAAATATCCCTAAATTCTATTATTATTGATAAATTTGTAGTTGTTGTCTCAATTCATCTAATGCAGAATCAGATGTTTCTAATAGTTCCGGTTCGTCGGGACAAAATTGTAATTCCATGTCAATTTCCGATTTTGGATAAGATGGAGATTTTGGATCATAAGTAAAGTTTTTATAGTCTTTAGGAAAAAGATTAACTGTGCTTTTTATAATTAATTTACCACTGATCCAACCTTTACCAGAAGTTAACCTGAATAATTTACATTCAACAAACTCACTAACATTACTCCAACAGCTTTGTGTCAATTTTATTGTTACCTTATCATCAATTATATAATTATAATTATTAAGAGTATTAAATAAAATTTTAAACCTTGGATCTGATGAAAAACTTCGGTCGTTATAAATTTTATCTTTCAAAGAATACATTACAAATTCTTTAAATCGAGCAACTGTAAAAGTATCTTTATCAATCAATAAAAGATCATCATCACAAGTTAAAGGATAAAAATTATCAGTCATTGGGCTTAACCTCAAAAGCAAAGCTGTTCTAAAATTATACTAAATTTAGCTGAAAATCTATAAAACGCAGTTTCTTAACTATTCCAGAAACCGGGTTTCTCGAAGAAACCCGGTTTCTATAGGGTTTCTATAATTGTACAATCAAAAACTGCTAATCAATTCGAGAACAAAAAACCGTGAAAATTCTAGTAGTTGGAAATGGGGGACGGGAACACGCTATCGCCTGGACATTACTCCAGTCACCCCAGGTTGAAAAAGTGTTTTGTACCCCTGGAAATGGAGGGACGGCTACCCTCAAAGGCTGTGAAAATTATCCGATTTCCGTTGAAGATTTTGAAGGGATTAAAAATTTAGTGGAAACTCAGGGAATATCCTTAGTTGTCGTTGGGCCAGAATTACCCCTCGCCCTGGGAATTACCGACTATTTACAACAACACAATATTAAAGTATTCGGCCCCAACCAAGCCGGGGCGCAACTCGAAGCCAGTAAAGCCTGGTCAAAAGCCTTCATGGAAGAGGCTGGAATTCCAACGGCTAAGGCGGCCGTCTTTACCGATGCAGCCAGCGCTAAAGCCTATATTCAAACGGCGCCTATTGTAGTCAAAGCCGATGGGTTAGCCGCCGGAAAGGGTGTCACCGTTGCGACTACCGTTGAAATGGCCTATGAAGCTATTGATACGATTTTCGCCGGAGAATTTGGCCAGGATAATTTGCGGGTGGTGGTGGAGGACTTCTTAACCGGACAGGAAGTATCTGTACTGGCCCTAACGGACGGGTTAACTATTCGGCCCTTAGTTCCGGCCCAAGACCATAAACAGGTCGGAGAGGGGGATACTGGCCCCAATACGGGGGGAATGGGTGCTTATGCTCCGACACCCCATCTCCCCCCGGAACTCCTGTCTCGCGTGCAACAGTCGGTCTTAGAACCTACTTTAGCCACCCTGCGTCAACGGGGAATTGATTATCGGGGGGTGGTCTATGCCGGGTTAATGATTTCCCCGGAAGGTGAAATTCAGGTATTGGAATTTAACTGTCGGTTTGGCGACCCCGAAACCCAAGCGGTTCTCGCCCTCTTAGAAACTCCCTTAGAGGAAGTCTTACTCGCCTGTTGTGAACAGAGGCTAGAACAGGTTCCTATGACCTGGAAATTGGGGGTTTCTGTGTGTGTCGTTTTAGCTTCTGGGGGTTATCCGGGTTTCTATCAAAAAGGCAAAGTCATCACCGGAATAGAAGACGCTGAAGCATCTGGGGCTATCGTATTCCATGCCGGAACAAAACTACAAGACGGCCAAATTCTCACCGATGGCGGACGAGTTTTAGGGGTTACGGCCATTGGGTCTAGCTTTAAAGAAGCCATCACCCAAACCTACAAAGCCGTTGACTGTATTAACTTTGAAGGACTCTACTGTCGTCGGGATATTGGGTTTAGGGTTGACCGTTGACCGTTGACCGTTAACGGTTGACCGTTGACGGTTGACCGTTGACTGATTACTGATTACTGATTACTGATTACTGATAACGCCTGTTAAGATATATAGTTAACAAAACTTAACCCTCAACCCCGAAATCGTCCTGAAATGCTGAGAGTCCTCAAAAAAATCGGTGACATTATTGGTAGATGGTGGTCAGAGTTTACCCTGCAAACTCGGTTAATGGCGGGAGCAACTCTGGTGGTTTCGTTGTTGATGAGTAGTTTAACCTTTTGGGCGGTTAATATCATTCAAGAAGATGCTCGTCTCAATGATACTCGTTACGGTCGAGATTTAGGGTTACTTTTAGCCGCCAATGTTTCCCCCCTCATTGCTGAAGAAAAACGGGATGAAGTTGCCCGATTTTCCCGTCAATTTTACACCAGTACCTCTAGTGTCCGTTATATGTTGTATGCGGATCAAGAGGGGGAAATTTATCTGGGTTTACCCTTTTCTGATTCGGCGGTGCAAAATTCCTTAACCCTGCGGCGACGGATGCAATTACCGGATAATTTTTTAGCCAGTATAGAGACGAGAAATTTTGCTAATTTACCGATGGTGAGACAACATTTAACACCCGCCGGAGAAGTGACGGATGTTTTTGTTCCGATGATGCACAATGGCAGTTATTTAGGAATTTTAGCGATTGGGATTAATCCGAATCCGACGGTTGTTGTCTCCTCAAATTTAACCCGTGATGTGACATTAGCGGTGTTTGTTTCGATTTGGGTGATGGTGATTTTAGGGGCGGTATTTAATGCTTTAACGATTACTCAACCGATTAAAGAATTAGTCCAAGGGGTTAGAAATATTACGGCGGGGAATTTTAATCAACGGGTTGATTTGCCCTTTGGCGGAGAATTAGGGGAATTAATTTCCAGTTTTAATGAAATGGCAGAACGCCTAGAAAGTTTTGAAGAACAAAATATTGAGGAATTAACGGCTGAAAAAGCAAAATTAGAAACCTTGGTTTCAACGATTGCAGATGGGGCCGTTTTAATTGACGCCAGACTAAATTTGATTTTAGTTAATCCTACCGCTCGATGTCTATTTGGTTGGGAAGGTAAACCTGTGATTGGCAATAATGTTCTTAACTTTTTACCTACCTTGGTGACAGATGAATTATCACAACCTTTACAAAAAATTGCCAATGGAACTTTAGAGGGAGGCGAATTTCGCTGTTCCTTGGGAGAACCAACAAATCGAACATTACGGATTTTATTAACAACGGTTTTATTGCATAAATCTCCGGGTTATGAACCGTTGTGTCATAGTTGTATTCATGATACAGATAATGTTTGTGAATCCTCGGAACGTCCCAATGTTAAGGAATGTACGTTATATGAAAAGCAGACCGAAGACCGAAGACCGGAGATAGGAACGAAGGATACAGGCGGGCATGAATTGATGGCAACCCCTACCGAAGAAGGCAATTATCGGGACAGTTTAAAAGGCATTGCCATGACGATTCAGGATATTACCCGTGAAGTAGAGTTAAATGATGCTAAAAGTCAGTTTATTAGTAATGTTTCCCATGAATTAAGAACCCCGTTATTTAATATAAAATCCTTTATTGAAACTTTGCATGATTATGGTGAAGATTTAACGGAAGAAGAACGACAGGAATTTTTAGCAACGGCTAACCATGAAACTGATCGATTAACTCGTTTAGTCAATGATGTGTTAGATTTGTCTCGGTTAGAATCTTGCCGTATCTATCATTTTGAACCCGTTGATATGGCGCAAGTCGTGGAACAAACCTTGAGAACCTATCAACTCAATGCTAAGGATAAAGGGATTGAATTGAGTCGAGAAATCGAACCGGATTTACCTTCAGTATTAGGACATTATGATTTATTGTTGCAGGTTTTAACGAATTTAGTCGGGAATGCCCTGAAATTTACTGCTTCGGGGGGACGGGTGCTGATTCGAGTTTATCTGTTAGAAGAGGATGATCTCAAAACGAATCAAGAAGTTGAAGAAATTGAAAAAGGAGGCTGGATTATTTCCCCTCCTCCCCCTCGTCCCGTTGATTTACATTTAGTGCAAAATCAACCCAAAACTCGTTATATTCGCACCGAAGTTTCGGATACGGGAACGGGAATTGCACCAGAAGATCAAGGTGCTGTGTTTACTCGTTTCTTCCGGGTGGAAAATCGAGTTCATACTTTAGAAGGAACGGGTTTGGGGTTATCTATTGTTAAAAATATTATTGAAAAACATCGCAGTCAAGTTCATTTAATTAGTGAGTTAGGTGTGGGAACAACCTTCTGGTTTGATTTAACAGTATGTCACGAAGAAACCTCATCTCTGACCGTCAGTAATGATATTTTGATTGGTGAACAATCGATCTCTATTTCTAAAGTGTAGTGTACAACTGTACAATAAATATAATGTGAACTACCCACACTTACTCGTAGAGAAGTGTGGGCTTCCAACTTCGACGGGGATAGTCAGGGTTATGTTCGAGCAAACCAGCACAATTCAAGAAAATGGAACCCTTGTTGTTCCTGCCATCAGTCACTATGTTTGTCGAACGTTAGTGAACTTTCAACATCAATATCCTCACTGGATTAACCCCCGTTATTCCCATCTTCCTTGGCAACAGGCTGAATATCAATCCTCACTAATTCGTCAACTTAATCAAGGGTTAAGTCAAGCGCGAAATCGAGAGGCACTCTTTGTCAAACTAAAAGCCTATCTAAACCGTTTGTTGAGTGCTGAATTCTTACGTTCTTCTGAGTATCAAGCCTTAATTGTTAAACTAGAACAACTCACAGACCCCAATATTGCTTTATTGTTTGCGAATTATCCTCTGGTTGAGCATTCGCCTTCAAACTTATTATTTAATGGCAGAAATCCCAGAGAAATCGGAATTAGTATTTTATTATTAGATGTCGAAAATCTTCCTTTAGATGTGGAAACAGAGCAATTTTTAGAAACAATTTGTCTGTATCCCCTGCAAATTAAAGTCGCCTTTGCCAATTGGCGCAGCATGGGAAAAAAAGATTTTGAATATCATCAACGAAGCTATCAATTGATTCATGTTCCCCCTGGAAAAGATAGTGCTGATTTAAAAATGTCAACGGTGGGATCATCGATTTTTGTTCATTATCCAACGGCAAAAGAAGTTTTAGTCTGTTCCTCTGATCAAGGCTTAACCCATTTATGTAATACCCTACAGACTCATGGTTTAACGGTTTATCAAGTCAGTAAAAATAAAGCTAAAATTACAGTGTTGAATACCCGCACAGGTCAAATTAATACTTATTCCTTAAATCCAGTTCCTCAAATTCCAACCTTAGATCAATTTATTCTGCAATTAAAAAAACTCATTAAATTAGAACAAAAACAGTCTCACTGCCAATGGATTAAACTTAATCGAGTCGCATTTTTATATAAAGAAGCCTACAATTTAACGATTAGCCAAGTGGTCGCTTCCCATTTTTCTGATTATCAAGCCAAAGATATCTTTTTAAAAAATCCCCATATTTTTGTGATTCATAAACCTTCAGAAAAATCTTCTAGTTATGTCACCTTATTTGAGCTTCAGTCTCCTGCTCTACAACCCACTGCTTTACCTGAAACTGAATTATCTCAATTTCCTCCAATTAACTCTTTAGAGGCTCTGGAAAGTGCTTTAATTAAAATTATGCAAGAACTGACTTTAAATTCATCAGATGAGCATATTCCTATGTCAATTTTAGGCAGCCAATTTAATCGCAAATATGGCACTTCTATTACTCAAATTATTAAAAAATTAAATTTAGGAGGCAATTTTCAAAAGCTCTTAAATTTAAGCAACGCTTTTAATTTAGAAAAATCCGAGAAAGATTGGAGAGTTAGATTAAATTCCCCGTAGAGACGTGCCATGGCGCGTCTCCACAAAGGTCACGAGAATTTGTTATACTAGAAAGATGATTATTAAGAAATGTAAATGAATAACAAAGTAGCTGTCGTTGTGGGTGCAACGGGAGGAATCGGATCAGCCGTTGCTCGAAAATTGGCCCAAACCGGAACAAAGCGGTTCCACTGGAAATTAATATTCAACCGGAAAGCCATTTATTCTTCTAAACTTAATTATATTGTTGCTTATTGAACGATGAATCATGGAGTTTAATCATATCCATTTCTATGTTCAAGATGCCAAACGAACACGGGATTGGTTTATTCATAATCTAGGATTTCAAGCAATTGGGAGTCAGAATCTTGCTTACACCCAAACGGAAATCGTTTATCAAGGTTCAGTCTATTTTCTATTATCTTCGCCTCTAACGGCTGAGAGTCCTGTTGCTCAATTTTTGCAGCTTCATCCGTCCGGGGTAGTGGATGTCGCTTTTCAAGTTCAAGATTTAGAATTAAGGGTTGAACAGCTTCTTAAACAAGGGGTTCGGGTAATTTCTCCCTTACAATTCTATCACTATCAGGGAGAAACTTTAAAATGGTTAACCCTCGAAGGATGGCAAGGGTTACGTCATACCTTTACTGAACAAACGGGAGATCTCGCCGGAAAACTGCTTCCCGGTTTTCCTGATCTTCTTCCCCTATCTTCCCCAACTTTACTTTCCATTGACCACGTTGTTTTAAATGTAAAATCTGGAGATTTACAAACAGCAATTTTGGGGTATCAAAATCAATTTGGATTTCGACCCAAACAAAGTTTTGATATTCAAACGGAACGCTCTGGATTACAAAGTCAAGTTCTGGTTCATCCTCAAGGTAAAGTTCAGTTTCCCATTAATGAACCTACATCGGCTAATTCCCAAATTCAAGAATTTTTAGATCTAAATCAAGGTTCGGGAATTCAACATTTAGCCCTTAAAACCTCAAATTTAGTACAACAGATCAATGAGTTAAGACAAAGAGGATTATCCTTTTTAACCGTTCCCGATGAGTATTATATTCAATTACAAAACCGTTGGCATCATCAATCCTTATTCGTCGATTGGGAACCCTTAAAAACGAACCAAATCTTAGTAGATTGGGAAGCATTAACCCCGGAAGCCATGCTATTACAAATTTTTACCCAACCCATTTTTGAACAACCCACCTTTTTCTTTGAATTTATTGAACGAAAAATTTGTACCGTTCAAGGTCAACCCCGACAAGCTGAAGGTTTTGGGGAAGGCAATTTTAGAGCCTTATTTGAAGCCATAGAACGGGAACAAATCAAACGTGGGAGTCAGATGATCTAACATCCCCAAATAATGAATGCGGATGGCGAGACTCGAACTCGCAAGGGAGACCCACACGCCCCTCAAACGTGCGCGTATACCAATTCCGCCACATCCGCTTGTAAACACTGCGTTTAATTTCGCAGCTAATTTACTAATATAGCACAACTTCCTCAAAATGTTACCCCCTTTTGAAAAAATTTTTCCGCCCCCCCATTTCCCCCCCCCCAGGGCTGTTTCATGCGTCGGATCTAAAATGCGATCGCTAATTTCTAAAAGCCTTACTCTGTAAAGAAAAGAAGGATGATTTCAACAGTTTTGATATTTTCTTTTGAAATCAAGCCTAAAACCTGCCCCAGATCAAAGGTTAAGCGATGGCGCTAGCCGCGCCAGAAGAGCGCATCGCAATTTTTGAAAATGAAACAGCCCTGGGGGAGATACTTACCGCTTTCTACTTGACTTTCAATAAACTTCTCAATTTCTGAACTTAATGATACATTCATTTCTGACCTCCCGTGTTATTAACTATTTTTTATAACTATTTTAAGATTCTCTTGGAGATCGTTTTCAAATCAATCTCTATCTCTATCTGGAATATTGCACTCAGGGCATTCTCCAAAATACCACTGACTTTCCTCCTCATTGTACCAAGATGTCCAAACTTCATCACTATTATAGGAACTTTCCAAAAAGTCATCTTCATCTTCTTCCAATATAGATAAAATATCTCTTTTTTTATCTGGACGATCAAATTTTTTCAATGCTTCAAAAAGCATTTCTTCAGAAGATGTTTCAGCATTCCAAACCTCTTCAAAAACAGCCGTAGAATATTCTTCGTCGTTGTATGTCCTAGCATAAACACTCAAAATTTCTCCAGAAAAAAAAGTTCCAATATAAACAGAAGGCTTTTTGATCCAATCATAGCCACGAGCGCGTCGATTATAATATTCAACAACTACATCACTGCCACCTGGTTCGTGTGAAAGAATATTTGTTCGAGCTTCGCGCTTAACCCAGAATACACAATTAACAAGATGTTCTGGTAAACCGATATAAACGTGTTCAATTTCTTCATTTCTTTTTAACCTGTCTTCAAGTTGTAATTGTTTTTGAGCTTTTATTTTTTCAGTTTGAGATTGCTTACGAACTCGATCTTCTTCTTCTGCTTCTTTTTTCTGACGAATTTTTTCGTTACGTTGTTGCTCAAACTCATTTTTACGAACTGAACCCACCAAAGCTAGTGTAATTTCATCTAACCATTGGGGTACGGAACTATCAATATCAACCCAAATATTTTCAATATAAGCAACCAAATCATTTTGCTCATGCTGAGGGATATCTTGTGTCTTTAACCAAATCTTCCTTACTTTTTCACGATCACTATTATCAATCTCATACCAAAAGTTAATATCTACGGATGAACCAGAATCTAATTCTTTAGCTAGTTCGGGGTAATCATGCTTGATACTTCTAATATGAAACCAAACTCCCTTTTTTTGTCGTTGGTAAGTATTCTTAAATGTGCAACTTACAAAACCGAAGCCTCTCTCTACATTGTATTCACGAATATGACCAAATTCAATTTCCATAAATTTAATCCCTCAGATTTACGTCAAATTTAACCTAGCCTAGATAATCAATATTTGTTTTACTAAATTATTATAATCAATTTGAATTGTAGTTCCACTTTAGGTAGAGGTAGAACTACAATCATACTTAGATTTAATCTTTTTCTACTTGATCACGTATCTCCCTAAAATCAATGTAGTGCATACCAGCCACAGTTCTCAACTCGTGAGCTATAACGCCTTGAGTTGACATGACAAGAAAGCGTTTTCCTCTAGCACGCAAAAGCTCTAAAGGTCGTTCAAAGTCACCATCTCCACTAACAAGCACAGCCATGTCGTAATGTTCAATAGTATTAAACATATCTAAAACTATTTCAATATCCAAATTGGCTTTTTGTTTAACAGAACCATCATTTTGAAGAATTTGCTTTAATGTTTTGTCAACTATTACATATCCCATATTGGTTAAAGCCTTGAGATAGTTTTCTTGTCTTGCAGCAGGTGGAGCTTCTACACCAATGTAGTAGAAAGCATCAACAATGTCACCTTTCGTGCTAACAAAATCTAGAATCTTTTTAGGATCTGCCCACCAGCACAATGAATCTTTTTGCATATAAAAGAAGTTGGCACCATCAATAAATAAAGAGACCCGCATTATCTTACTCCAACTGATTTACGCTTCTATTATCATCCAATCATACAAACTTAACAAGACGGAAAAGGACGGATAAAGAAGGAGATTTTCTTAAGAATGTATAAAGTGGGCGGAAAATGACGGATAATGGCGGAGAAGTAATTTTTTTGGGGGGGTCAATCTCAAAGAGATGGACTGGGAAACCGTGTTAAAGTCGATTGATGAGTTAGTCTTTAAACAAACCGGAAAGCACCTTGATAGTTTGCAAATGGAAATTTTAAAGGGGGTTTTCAATAGTCAGAAGTACAGAGAGATTGCAGAACGGTATAAATGTACTAAGGGTCATGTCAAGGATGAGGGATATGAACTCTGGCAACTTTTGTCAGAAATCTTAGGAGAAGACCTAAATAAGTCGAATTTTTGCGCTACGGTTGAACGGTTAGGATTCGCAAATTCTCAACATCAGATTATTGGTAATCCCGTTCAGATTGGCAATCTTAATTTGTGTTCTAATCCCGAAAAATTAGATTTAGACAACTGGGATGCTGTCAATACTGAATCAAATCAGCAAAATACAAGACCTTCCAAGCGAACAATTGACGATGTTTTGCGTGTTACTCAATTAAAGACTATTTCTAAGTTAATCAAACTAGGTTTAACAGCAGAACAAATTGCTGAAGTTGTTGATTTACCTTTCAATGAAGTTCAGGAAGCTATGGAAAAATAAATTAACATTGGTTTAATTATCACTTTCAATTGATAGATTAGCAGCAAGCCCAAGAATTTCGCCAAAAGAGGAAACAGGAAGTCAATGTGTATTTTTCGAGTAGTGGCAGTGGTTTAGATCTCGGAGCTTGACATGATTAGAACTAAGCTCTATACTAGGATTATGGATGCAGCAGACATGAGATAAACATGACATCCCGTTACCCTTTAGGGTCGAGGCAAGTCCGGTAAAGACGATCTGAATACCAAAAATATAAACAAGTTTTTGGCGAAGGCTCCTTCAGGAGCCTTTGTTATTTAAGGCTTCGGTAGTTTCTTATTATTCAATAAGTTCTTAGCTATGACGAAGAAATTGACTTTCTTTATTTTCCCTATACCTTCGTCTTTGGGATAGGCACTTGTTACATGGAGTCTTAGCTTTTTACTTTCCTTGAATACTCGAAAAACAACAAAATAATCAACTTCAACACCCTCTGAGTCCACAACTTTCACAATTGCATAATTTCCATACCCAGCATGACAGACTAAGGTTGTACTCTTACCTAGTGCCTTGATAATTTCAGGTAACTGCTTTGATAGGTAATATCTCTCAAAATTAAAGGGTCTGGACTCTCTTGGCGCATTGTACATCAATAATTGTGATTCTTCCTCTGTAAGCTCTTGCAATTCTTTAGTGAAGCAATGTAAGCCATAGGTTACTATAAATTTGTATGGAATTAGGTTATTTTCGTCTCTATTATCAAGATATTCAACCGAATGGGCGTTTAGATGTGATAAATCGTAAATTTCACTATTTAGTGTAAAATCTCTCCAGTTTATAACTTCTGTTTTAACAGTATTAAATCTTTCAACCATTTGAGTATAATATGTAGCAATTAGCTCTATTATCTTTACAAGTGCCAAGCATAATTTTACTTAGAAGAACGAACTAATAAAAAACTAGCAATTCCAATTCCTAAAAATGTCGGCAACCAAGCGGCGAAGAAGGGGGTGAGAATTTCTTTTTGACCCAATGCTCCGGTAATAAAAGAAAGTAAATAATATCCAAAAATTACGATAACGCTAATGCCGAAACTGGTTGCTCTACTGGTACTTTGGGGTCTACTACCTAATGCAATACCCAATAAAGCAAAGACAACACAGGAGAAAGGAAGAGCATATTTTTGTTGAATTCTAACTCTAGTTTTAATAATTTTTTGTTGATCTCCACTCAATTTCATTAATTTTAAATAATCTTGAGCTTGAACAATATTCATCTCATCAAAATCTCGTTTCCGTGATGCTAAATCCAGGGGAGTTCGGGAGAGTTGAATCTGTTTATGATCAAACCGAACAATATTACGATAGGAACCATCGGGATTAACAATATAAATCGTGCCATTAAAAAAATCCCAGGTTTTTTGAGCAAAATTCCAATTGGCGGATTTTGAAGAAATAATTTGAGTTAATTCAGGTTGAGAACGATCTAAAATCGTTACTTCTAACATTTGACCCCGATCAAATCTTTCAGCATAAAATAACCGCACTAAGCGACTAAATTTTTTATCGGTTCCTTCTATTTTTATCTTTTCATATTCGGGATAAAAAATATTATCCTCCTGAATGGGCAGGTTGCCTTCATTTAACGCTTGTTCATAGGTGACAGAGGCTTTATAATTAGCGGCGGGAACAATCACTTCATTAAAAGCAAAGGTTAAACCCGTGATTAATAAACTAAAAATTAATGTAGGAATTACCAAGCGATATAAACTAATTCCACAACTTTTTAGGGCAATTAATTCACTATCACTCGATAAACGACCATAAACCATTAACGTGCTTAAAATCATCGCCATTGGAAATGCCAAAACGATAAATTCAGGCATTCTTAATAAAAAAATCTCAACCGCGATCGCAACTGCTAATCCCGATTCCGCGATTTGTCGAACTAAGTCAAAAACCGTTCCCACTGTTAAAGCAACTGAACTAAATAATCCCACTCCAAACACAAAGGGCGGAATCAATTCTTGGATTAAATATCGATCCAAAATCGAGAGATAAGGCAGGAAAATTTTGCCTGAACCGAACGGCTTAGAAAGAGTGATTTTCATAGTTGAAAGCTGTCGCCAAGGTAATACTGCCGCACTAGGGGATTATTGTAGAGTTCTTCGGCGGTGCCTGATGCAAAAATTTGTCCATCTCGCATTATATAAGCTCGATCTGTAATTGCCAAAGTTTCTCGGACATTATGATCAGTAATCAAAATTCCCAGATTCCGAGTTCGTAATTGAGCTACAATTTCTTGAATTTCAGAAACCGCAATGGGGTCAACTCCAGCAAAAGGTTCATCTAAGAGTAAAAACTGAGGCAATTCTAACCCCGCCGCTAAAGCACGGGCCAGTTCTGTCCGTCGCCGTTCTCCCCCAGAAACTTGATACCCTAAAGTCGAGGCAACTTTTTCTAAACGAAACTCCCGCAACAGGGTATGGAGACGTTTTTGCCACAAATGACGGGGAACACGGGTTTGTTGCAACACCAATAAAATATTATCCCTAACACTGAGATGGCGAAAAATACTCGCCTCTTGTGCTAAATAACCAATGCCTAACCGAGCACGTTGATGAATGGGTAAATGGGTAATCTCCAGTTCATTGAGATAAACATTCCCTTGAGTCGGTTTTTCTAATCCGGTTGCAATATAGAACGTTGTGGTTTTACCAGCACCATTGGGCCCTAATAATCCCACAATTTCCCCTTGAGAAACAGATAGATTAACTCGACTGACAACGGTGCGTTTACGGTAGGATTTGTGAATATTCTCCAGCACTATTTTCATAACGGAACTTGTTAGAAATGATTTAAGGAGTACGGGGTGCTGAAGGTGAACTTAACGGGGTTTTAAAAGCAGGTTTAGGATTAAAAGGTTCAACCGTAGCGTTTTTAGGACTGGCACTTTCATCGGGAACTAAATACATTGATTCTACCTGTCCACCCCCTTGAGGTAAAGCAATAAATCGTCCTTCATCAATTAAATAGGTGACGGTTTCCCCTCGAATGGTGTTGCCTTCCTGTAAAACAAACACATTCCCACTGAGAACAATTCGACGTTCTCGACTAAAATATTGGGCTTGGGCGGCGGTGGCTTGAATACTACGGGCGGGATAGTTAATTTGGACGTTACCCCGTGCAGTGACAATTCCCGTCTGAGCATCGGCTTCTTGAATATCAGAACGCACGGTCATCGCCCGTCCCACAGCGTTTTTAGCTGGGGGTGCGTTTTGGGCATAACTGGCAGCAGAACTGACTAGACTGTCTGTAACAAAACTACTGACTAGGGCAATGGGTAACAGGAGTGTGAACCCCAAGGGGAGAGTGATTGAATTTAACAGTTTGGCAATCAGCATTATGACCTTGGAAACTCTAAAACGGTGACTGGGTGATGCAATTGAGCAAGGAACGCTGAAATTGACATCTCATAAGCCTGTGTGCCTATTGTACTCGATAGTTGAGTGTTGGCGATTGAGTGTTGGCGGTTGAGTGTTGGCGGTTGAGTGTTGATTGTTGACTGATTAGACATCTCCGAACCTTAATCATCCTTCTTCTTTGTGTCTTTGTGGCTGCTTAATTAATGCAAATAAGTATAACGTCGCAAACTGCGTTCATAGTTTTGTAATAGCAGTTGAGATTCTTCTAAACTAATCCGTTTTTGTTCTAAGGCGTGTTCGGTTTGGCGACGAATACTTTCAATTAAATCCTCGGTATCATACTGGACATAACCTAATACTTCGTTCATAGTATCCCCTTTAATCACAGATTCAATTTGATACCCTTGGGGGGTTAATTTAATATGCACAACATTCGTATCCCCAAATAAATTATGTAGATTTCCCATAATTTCTTGGTAAGCTCCCGCTAAGAACATTCCTAAATAATAAGGTTGTTTTTCCTGGGGAGTTTGAGCCGAATTTGAAGGGTGTTCTAAAGAATGTAATTCTAAAACATATTTCACATCTCGTAAATCAATAAACTGATCAATTTTGCCATCACTATCACAGGTTAAATCCGCTAAAGTTGCCCGTTTTGTGGGTTCTTCATCTAATCGATGAATTGGAAGAATAGGGAATAATTGATCAATAGCCCAGGTATCCGGGGCGGATTTAAAGACCGAAAGATTGACATAATAAATCGAAGCCATAATCTTTTCTAAGTCTTCTAATTCATCGGGAATATAATCCGCATTTCTAACAATTTCTAAGATTTTTCGACAACAAGCCCAATGAAGTTTTTCGGCTTTGGCGCGATCGCTTAAACTCAAATAGCCAAACTTAAATAAACTAATCGCTTCTCCTTTAAATTGCGTCGCATCGTGATAAGCTTCTTGATAGTTATCTTCATTAATTGATTGATAAGTATCATCCAAATTCCTTAAAATCAGATGATCTTTTTCAACAATAATCGGCGGTTCTCCCATCGGGATATCACTGGTTCCCAAGACATCAAAAACTAATACCGATTGATGGGACGCGATCGCTCGTCCACTTTCACTAATTAACGTCGGAACCGATAATTTTCGCTCCTCACAAGCCTCTTTAACCTCGGCTACAACGTCATTAGCATAATTCTGCATATTGTAGTTTTTAGAGGCGTGGAAATTGGTTTTAGAGCCATCATAATCAACCCCTAAACCTCCCCCCACATCCAAATATTTCATGTTTGCCCCTAATTGAGCTAATTCTACATAAATTTGACTGGCTTCTTGCAGGGCATCTTTAAGTACACTAATAGAGGAAATTTGGGAACCAATATGAAAATGTAACAGTTGTAAACTGTCTAACATTTCGGCTTGTTTCAGCTTTTCAACTACTTCCATAATTTCAGGAATGGTTAAGCCAAATTTAGCGCGATCGCCCGTTGATCCGCCCCAACGTCCCATGCCTTTTGTACTTAATTTAGCCCGAACTCCGACAATCGGACGAATGCCTAATTGTTGACTCGCCGCCATGACTAAATCTACTTCTTCAATTTGTTCTACAACAATAATTGCCGTTTGTCCCAGTCGTTGTGCTAACAGGGCAGTATCAATATATTCTTGGTCTTTATACCCATTACAAATTAACAGCGAATCTGGATTTTTTAATAACGCTAAAGCAATTAATAATTCTGGCTTTGAACCCGCTTCTAAACCAAAATGATAGGGTTGACCAAAGCGGACTAAATCTTCCAGTAAATGCCGTTCTTGATTACATTTAACCGGATAAACCCCCCGATAAACCCCTGGATAACTATAACGAGCGATCGCTTTAGCAAAACAAGCATTTAAGCGTTCAATTCGGTCTTCGAGAATATCAGGAAACCGAATTAATAACGGTAACTCAATATTGCGACTTTTAAGAGATTCAACTAATTTTAATAAATCTAAAGATCCCCCTCGATTTGCTTTGGGGGAAACCGTGATATGACCTGCGGCATTAATGGAAAAATAAGGATCTCCCCAGCCTTGAATGCGATAGAGTTTTTCACTATCTTCAATTGTCCAGATTTTTTTTTCTGTTACCTTGAGGGAGTCCGTCGAAATCTGGGGTGTTTGTGTTGTGGGGGTAAGTGCGTTGACGTCCATATTTTCTATCCTTGCCGTTGAGCAACCATCAGACATTTTAACGGGTTGAGTTAATAATGACTAGCTATTTGTTACCGAGGATACGCTAATCTAAATTGTGAACTTTAATGACAAAGAAGGAGATTCCCTTGGAACGGACATTTATTGCGATTAAACCCGATGGCGTTCAACGTGGACTGGTGGGTGAGATTATTGGGCGTTTTGAAGCCAAAGGGTTTACCCTCGTTGGGTTGAAATTGTTGGTTGCCAGTCAGGAATTAGCTGAAAAACACTATGATATCCACAAAGAAAGACCTTTTTTCAAGGATTTAGTGTCTTTTATTACCTCTGGCCCCTTAGTGGCAATGGTTTGGGAAGGGGATGGTGTTGTGGCTTCTGCGCGTAGAATTATCGGAGCCACGAACCCCTTAACGGCTGAACCTGGAACCATTCGGGGAGATTTTGCGGTCAGTATTGGCCGTAATATTATTCATGGTTCTGATGCGATTGAAACCGCACAACGAGAAATCAGTCTGTGGTTCACTGACGCCGAATTAGCCAATTGGGAACTAACAATTAAACCTTGGTTAGTTGAATAGTTTAATGGGATTAGCGGTTAACAGTGAATTGTTAACCGTTAACGATTAAGAATTACTGGGAGACTCCTCAACTCGTTGGGAAAATCCCCAAGCAAATAAACTCAGGGTTAGGATAACCATTAACCATTCCGGCGGCACTAAAGCCGAATCAATTACCCGCAGTAATAATCGTAATCCGACTAAACCAACGGTTAAATATCCAGCCGTTTCTAAATAGACATATTCTTTTAACCACCGAATAAATAAACTCGCCATAAATCGTAGGATAATAATCCCTACAGTTGCCCCGGTAATTACCAGCCAAGCTCGATCTGAAATAGCGATCGCGGCGGTGACACTATCGAGGGAAAAGGCAAGATCTGTAACGGCAATTAGAAGTAAAACTTGCCCAAATGAGTGATAACGCACGTCTTCTTCTGAGTCATCTTCTTTGCTTTTTTTGGTAAAATATCGGAAGACTAGCCAAAGTAAGTACAAGGCTCCTAATAACTCAAATTGCCAATATTTAATTACCCAGGTTGCTGTTAAAATTAAAAGAATTCTTAAAATAAATGCTAAAAACAACCCAATATTCAGCGCTTTATTTTGAAGTTTTGGATCTTCTAATCCACAGGAAATAGAAGCGAGGGCAATAGCATTATCAGCAGATAATACGGCTTCTAGGGCAATTAAAATCGGCAGTAATACAAGTAGATTTAACTCTAAATTCCGAGAAAATTCAAAAACGTGATCAAGATCTAACATTAACGATTGATAATTCCTATAGTGTCCTTATTTCAAATTATAGAGGATAAAGGATTGACACTCCGCACTCTTCCCCCGATACCCCACCCCCCTATTCTTGGCTTTTTCAACTTTTTGTTACAATACTCTTCCCAAAATGCCCAAATTAGTTGACATTGGGGAACGATTATCTCAATTTATGAAGGAGCTATTCAAAAATGGCATTAACAGATACTCAGGTGTTTATTGCCTTGGTTGTTGCCTTGATCCCCGGAATTTTAGCTTTCCGTCTGGCCACAGAACTGTATAAATAGAAAATTGGAACTTACTGGTGAAGGTTCACTGGTAACGGGTCACTTTCTCAAGCTGTCTCGACACAAAACCTTAAGATTGCAGACAATTACAGTCTTAATGGGATAGAGTATTGTGTGTTAACTCGATCACTCTGTCGAGACAGTTTTTTATGGCAATCCGAATCAGATGTTAATTTTTAACCTATTTTCGGGCAACCTAAAACTTACTGCGACTGTTGCTGATCTGAAGTTGTGACCTTAATCAAAAGATCATGTCTGCGATTCGACCTGTTCCCCAAAGGATTCAACCTGTTTCCGCCTCTAGCCGTCGGCGTCCGCCTCGAATTTCACAGCACCGACTCAGCCACAACCGTCGTGTCCTGACTGTTGAAACTACCGTCAAGTTAGGAGTGAATTTGATTTTATCAGCCTTTTCTCTGTCTGCACTGATTCAGATATTGCCTCAACATCGTTCAGCCTCAGAAAAAGTTCAAGATATTCGGGCTGAAGTGAAAATGACAGAAGAACGGGTAATCAAAGAAAAGGAAGAATTTAGTCGCTATTTTGATCCGCAGCAAACTAAAAGTATTATGCAGGAACAAGGCAACCGAATTGATCCGAGTCAAAAGCCGATTATATTCTTAGAACAACGCCCAACGGAAACGGCTGAATTAGCAGATGAACCCACCAACTATGCAGATTTGGATTGACATACTCCCCCGTTAAACTTCGTTATCCAATACAAAGACGGGCAGGATGCCCATCCCACAAGAAGATCCGAAAAACTGACGGTCAAATAAAATGCGTAGCAGCTTAGAACAGCTAGAAACCCGGTTTCTAAGTTACGGAATTTGGCGTAAATCTAAGGTTAAGGGATATTCAGGATTTAAGTGTAAAGATGGGATTTTCATCAATCCTGGAGTATGACCCATAGCGATAAATCGTTCTAACATTCGGCTTTCGGCTTCTCGATGATTAATGGGGAATTGTTGATAGGTTGTGCCATTGGGAGGAGTTACAAAATAAGTACATCCGCCAATAGAACGGTCTGCCCAAGTATCAACAATATCAAAAATCAAGGAATTTTGGGGGTCAATACAGGGATGTAATAAAGATGTAAATCGTCGCGCCCGAAATCGCACGGCTCCCACATATTCCCCCGAATTTCCAGTGGATTTTAAAGGAATGGGACGACCTTGACAAGTAACAATATATCGAGCCGAATAACTATCAATATTGGCAGAATTTCCTAACGCATTTTTTAATTTAACTTGTATTCTTTCCATCGAAGAATCGACATAACGGGCGGTATTTCCCGATGCGGTTTCTTCTCCTAAAACGTGCCAAGGTTCAATAGCATAACGCAGTTCTAATTCAACCCCCTCTTTTGTGATTTCTCCACAACGCGGAAAACGGAATTCAAAAAATGGGGCAAACCAATCAAAATTAAAGTCATATCCAACGGTTTTTAAATCCTCTAGAATAGCTTTTAAATCTTCTCCTAAATAATGGGGTAACATAAACCGATCATGTAGAGTTGTTCCCCAACGAATTAACGGATAGCTATAGGGTTTTTCCCAAAACCAAGCCACTAACGCCCGAATTAATAATAGTTGTAATAAGTTCATTCGAGGATGGGGAGGCATAGCAAAAGCTCTAAATTCTAATAATCCTAATTGATTTCTAGGGTTCTCAATGGGATACAATTTATCAATACAAAATGCTGAACGGTGGGTATTTCCTGTAACATCAATTAACAAATTTCTTAATAGTCTATCTACTAATTTAGGAGGAATTTTATCTTGAGAATTTAACTGTTGAAAGGCGATTTCTAAATCATATAAACTTTCATGTCTTGCTTCATCCACACGCGGCGACTGACTGGTTGGCCCGACAAATAAATCGGAGAATAAAAAAGATAAACTGGGGTGATTTTGCCAATAAGTAATTAAACTTCTTAATAAATCGGGACGACGTAATAAAGGACTATCATCAACCGTTTTTCCGCCCATCGTAACATGAGCGCCTCCCCCTGTAGGAATTCGTCTTCCATCTAATAGATATTTTTCTGTTCCTAAACGACATAATCTTGCTTCTTCATATAAAATTGTGGTAATTTCAACTAATTCTTCCCAGTTAGAAGCAGGATGAATATTGACTTCAATAACTCCTGGGTCTGGAGTAATTTGAAAGCCGATAATTTCTGTATTGACTGGGGGTGTATATCCTTCTACCATCACCGGATATTGAAGCTGGGCGGCAGTCTTTTCAATCTCGGCGACTAAATCAACAAAACTTCGCGCCCAGGTTACAGGCGGTAAAAAAACGTGAATTTTTCCCTGTCTAGCTTCGACACTTAAAGCAACTCGAATAGAATTAATTGCAGATTCTAAGGGTTCAGAACTGGGAATAATCGGCGAATGAGTTAAGGGGAGAACCGCCTCCTGTTCAAGTTGATCATCTTTCCAATTTAAAGCACTTAATGGTAAGCGAAATCCAATCGGAGAATTCCCGGCTAAAAGTTCGATTTTGTTCGGGTAAGGAAGTCGCCATTGACAACTACTCCAATGAATATTTTCGCCTTTAAATATTGATAAAATCGGTAACGTATATCCGGCTATAGTATTAGAATTTAGTTCATAAGCATGAATAATACAGTCTGATTTTACTCCTAAATTTTTAACTAATTTTTCAATAAAAATCCGAGCATCCTGTTGAGTATAACCAGAATCTTGATCCTCTTGAGGATAGAGTTCTGGATTTTGCCATAAAGGAATTCCATCTTTTCGCCAATAACAGCCTAAAGCCCAACGGGGTAAGACTTCTCCCGGATACCATTTGCCTAATCCATAATGAAGTAATCCGCCTTTTTGAGTAAATTTATCTTGTAAACGGGTAAGCAGTTGTCCAGCCAGTTTGCGTTTTTCTTCTCCTAATGCAGCAATCCGCCATTGCGGAGATTCAAAATCATCAATTGAAACAAATGTTGGTTCTCCTCCCATCGTTAAACCGATATTTAAACGTTGTAAATTTTCCTCAACTTTTTCACCTAAATGATTAATTTGTTGCCATTGTTCTTCGGTGTAAGGTTTAGTTACCCTGGGAATTTCATGATAACGAGAAACCGTTACAGAAAAGTCTAATTTTGACTCACAAGGTTCAAAAGTTCCCTGAACAGGACTCGCTTCTAGTGGGTCAGCAACACAGACTAAAGGAATATGACCTTCTGCGGAGATTAAACCCGATGTGGGGTCAAGTCCAATCCAACCTGCACCCGGAACATAAACCTCCGCCCAAGCGTGTAAATCAGCATTATCATGAATGGGCCCAGGTAGCCCATCCAGGGGAGGAATATCATTACTGAGTTGGATTAAATATCCCGAAACAAATCGAGCAGCTAATCCATAATGACGTAAAATTTGTACCAATAACCATCCCGTATCTCGACAAGAACCGATTTGTTTCTGAAGAGTTTCTATACAGGTTTGGATTCCAGGTTCAAATCTCAATTGATATTCGATATCTTGAGCTAATTTTTGATTCAAATCTAGTAAAAAATTAGGGGTATAGATATCATTTTGGCGATGAAGTTCAACCCACTTTTTGATTAATTCTCCCGATTCTGTAATTTCTAAAAAGGGACTCAGTTCTTTAGCAAGGCGAGGTTCATATTGAAAGGGATAGTTTGTAGCGTAGCTTTCAATTAAAAAATTGAAGGGATTAATCGGTTGAATTTGGGCAATTAAATCAACTTCTATTTTTAGAAAATCGGTGCTTTGAGGAACGTTAACTCTAGCCAAAAAATTCCCATCATGATCTTGTAACCATGTTAGTTGATGGTCAGAGGGGAAAATATTGAGGGAATAACTCAAAATCGGTGTCCGACAATGGGGAGATGGACGTAACCCCAGGGTATGAGGGCCAAGAAAAACAGAACGTTCAAACTGATAGGAAATCTGGTGGTTCAGACTAACTTTAATAGACATTTTTGTTGACTGTTGACTGTTGACTGTTAACTGTTAAATGATTACTATTCCCTATTCCCTATTCCCCATTCCCTATTCCCAATTCGTAATTCGTAATTCGTAATTCCCTATTCCCCATTCGTAATTCGTAATTCGTAATTCGTAATTACTTATAATTGATGTCCACAATTAGAACAAAATCGGTCTTCTGGTTTTACCGATGTTCCACATTGACTGCAAAAACTCTGTTTATTCGGTGCGGGTGAGTCCATTCGCAGTTCCATATTTCCCATTCGCATTTCCATCGGGTTCATGCTCATTTGCATATCGCCCATTTTTAGGTTCTCATGTTCCATCGGTTTCATTTGCATCGGGGTCATGGGTTCGAGGGGCTTCATCGGTTCTATTCCCGGCATCAGGGAAACGGGTAAACTGGTGACTTCATGAACAGGCAGTTGTTCTGAGTCTTTCTGCAATGGCGTTCCACTGATGACAGTGACGCTACTGCCTTGAATTTGTAACGTTTTTTCCCCCTGTTCCGATGTCAATTTCAGCACCATACCATGAGGAGTTTGGAACACCTGGGGAGGTGAACTCCAAACTCCGGTTGCAAAACTGCTACTGGCTTGCTGCTGTTGCCCTGGACTACTACTAATCAGGGTGACAATGGTTTGTAGGCCCTGATTTTCTAAATAAACTCTTTGACCCGCCCCTAGTTCGCATACATACGCCATAGGAAGGCTCCTTTGTCAACTTATTGTTCTACTGTGCATTGTAGGACTGTGTTTCTCAAAGGATAAAGGTTCTTAACAATTGTATTAGAAATTACCCAGAGAAAAAATGAAAAATGATCCATTCTCCGTCCACAATTGCGATCGCCCCTCCCGGAAAAGGATCAGTTTGGCTGCGGTTGGGGGCTGAAATTAAAGCATTTAATTTTTCAATTTGTTCAAAGTTAGGAGTTGTTGACATAACCTGTTGTAAAACTTTTCGGCTAACTCGACGTTGTAAAGCTTCATGGGTCTGACGGAGGACTAAACGATTGATTTTTAAGGGGTTTTTACTGTCATTTTCAAGGATAACAACCTGTTGAAAGAGAGTTTCTGTTACTGTTTCTAAATAGTTTACTTCTGCTCGTAATAATTCTGCCGTTTGTGCTAGATGAGATTCGACTTTAGGGTTAAAATGGGTTTGTAAATAGGGTAAAAGTTCTTGCCGAATTCGGTTGCGCGCATAGTGTAAATCATCATTGGTACTGTCTACCCAAATTTTTAACCCTTTTTCTTGACAAAACTGCCCGGTTTGTTCACGAGTAATATCTAATAAAGGGCGAACTAACGTTATAGAATTTGTCAATAATGAATTCAGATCAGGGCATTCTAATTTTAGAGCACGTCGCCAAGTTAAGGCTTGTAAACCATCGGAACCACTGCCTCGAATTAGATTATAAAGCAGCGTTTCTGCGCGATCGCTTTTCGTATGACCTGTAACAATATAAGCATAATTATTCCTTTGGGCAATTTGACTAAAAACTTGATAACGCCATTGTCTTGCGGCTGCTTCTGTAGGCGGAATAATATCGGCAATTTCTCGATAAAATGGAACCTGTAAACCGTGAGCCAATTGTTCAATATAATCAGCATTGGCTTGAGAGTCAGAACGCCACCGATGGTCACAATGAACGATGGCAATTTGCCACTTCCACTTCGGTTCTAAATCTAATAATAATTGAATTAAACATAACGAATCCTGTCCCCCCGATACCGCCACTAATAAACGTTGAGATTCAGGTAATAGTTGACGAGAGCGAAGGGTACGATGCAGTTGAGTATGTAATAGAGTCCACATTTTATAGCCTGCTAAAAACAGGTTAATCTAGGATTAGGAAAAATTTACTATGGTAAATCTTTATGACAAGTTTATACACAGAAATTAAGATTGAAGCTTCCAAACGAAAAGTTTGGTACGCCTTATATCAAAAACAATATTGGTTTAACTGGAATACATTTTTATGGGATCGAGATCCCAATAAACCGTTTATTTTAAACCAAGAAGTGACCTTAGCGGTGCGTCGGACTCCCCAGGAAGAAGAAACGGTATTTCAACCCTTGGTAGAGGTGTTACAACCCGAAATATGCTTAGGTTGGAGGTCAGAAATTCCAGGGTTTCGCAACCAAAACGTATTTGAACTTCAAGAAATTGGCCTCGGACGCACTCAATATATTCATCATCAGGAGTTTTCCGGGTGGTTAACCCGCCTGTTTTTACCGTTTATTCAAGAGGATGAAAAACGGGGAATGGAACGCATGGCCCATGAGTTAAAACGCTATGTAGAACGACCGGGAAGCGGAAGTCGTTAATGGGACTTCAGCAAATTTTAAGTTCAAACAAAGCCTAAACGAGCTTTATAGGCTAAGAATACATCCCAATTTTGCTTCACCCACTCCAAATTGTTGTTGAAGTCCCATTAAAACTCAGCAGCAGACACCGAAAAGGTTTAGGGGTCTTTTCTCCGTAAAACTCCGGGGATTTTACCGAATCTTTACAAATTATCCGAGAATTTACGGTAACTCTTCACAAAACCCCGGTGACTTTACTTGATATCCAAGATTAATATTGACGCATATCTTATCAGCATATTATAGGGGAAGCTTATGTTTTTAGATAAAAACTTAGAATTAAACCCAACTAGCCCTGTGAAGAACAGATTAGTGCAGACTCTATCTCCTGAAATGTCCCTTGAAAACAAAACAAATCTTAATATATTATTTTTAATTCCTCACCCTTTTTATGAAGATCGAGGCTCTCCCATTGCCGATGATATGCTCCTAAAAGTTTTATCAGAACGGGGAGACAATATTGATGTTGTTGCCTATCCCCAAGGGCGAGATGTAACTTATAAAAATGTCACCTTATATCGGACTGTAAAAGTTCCTGGCTGTAATAATGTTCGGCCGGGATTTTCTTTGAAAAAGTTAGTTTATGATGTTTTGATGATTTTTAAAGTATTACAGCTAACCTTTCATAAAAAATATGACTTAATTCATGCGGTTGAAGAAACTTCTTTCATTGCTCTGCTGATTAAATTCCTATTTAAAATTCCTTATGTTTATGATATGGATTCTTCGGTAGCCCAACAGATGATCGAAAAATATCCTAAATTATCCCCCTATAAATCGGTTTTTAATAGCTTTGAAGGATTAGCAGTTAAACACGCCCAAGCCGTTGTGCCAATGTGTCAAGCCTTGGCGAATGATATTGCTGAATATAATCCTCAAAAAGTAGTTATCCTACCCGATGTCTCTTTGTTGAAGTCGAATCCAAAACAACCTACTGAAGATTTGAAAAAGAATTTAAAAATCAATAATCTTCTCATGATGTATGTCGGGAATTTAGAAAGCTATCAAGGGATTGATTTATTGCTAGATAGCTTTGCTTTGACCCTCAAACAAACTCAAAAAGCAGATTTAGTCATCATTGGAGGCGAACCTACTGACATTCAATTCTATCAACAAAAAGCCCAAAAACTCGGAATTAGCAATCAAGTCCATTTCCTCGGTAAAAAACCTGCCAGCGAACTTGATACTTACCTTTTTCAAGCAGATATTCTAGTTTCGCCTCGCACAAAAGGTAAGAATACACCGATGAAAATTTATTCCTACCTTGATAGTGGAAAAGCCCTCTTAGCCACCGATTTATTTACCCATACTCAAGTTTTAAATTCTGAAGTTGCTCAACTCGCCGCACCCGAACCCGAAGAATTTGCTAAAGGAATGGTGAATTTAATTGAAAATGAAACCCTAAGAGCCAACCTGGGAGCAGCAGGAAAAGCTTTAGTTCAGGAAAAATATAGTTATACTGCATTCCGTCAACAATCCAATCGCCTTTATGATGATTTAAAACAGGAACTCTTGCCAAACTTAGTCTAAGTCGGATATAAAGAGGAGTAACCTCTCACCATTTCAGCTTCCTAATAATGGTTTATGAAAAGAAACTTAACAGCCTTGACCGAAAATAATTATGATCTTTTAATTATTGGAGGAGGCATTTATGGGGCGTGTATCGCTTGGGATGCAAGTTTGCGGGGGTTATCGGTTGCTTTAGTAGAAAAAGCAGATTTTGGAGGTGCGACTTCTGCAAATAGCTTAAAAATTATTCATGGCGGTTTGCGCTATCTGCAAAAAGCCGACTTTAAGCGAATGCGAGAATCAATTAAAGAACGCACTACCTTAATGGGAATTGCACCCCATTTAATCCATCCTTTACCTGTTTTAATTCCTACCTACGGACACGGAACAAAAGGGAGAGAGGCCCTTACCGTTGGGATGTTAATTAATGATATTATCAGTAGCGATCGCAATCAACTCAACGATCCCCAAAAACACATCCCCAATGGTCGAATTATTTCTAAATCAGAATGTCAAGAATTGCTTCCCCATATTCCCGAAACTGGACTTACGGGAGGAGCAATTTTTTGTGATGCTCAAGTCTACAATTCAGAACGTTTAACCCTATCGTTTCTCAAGTCTGCTGAACAACAAGGAGCAACCCTGGCTAATTATGTAGAAGTGACAGGATTTTTATTCACAGAAAATCGAATAACAGGCGTTAAAGTTAAAGACGAGTTAACCGGATCAGAATTTGAGATTTGTGCCAAAACAGTTGTCAATACCAGTGGCCCTTGGATCAATCAAATTCTCAATTTTTTACCAAGAAAATCATCCTTAGCTCCCGTTGGTTTAGCAAAAGCAATGAATTTAATGACTCGACCTTTATTTGACACCTATGCCGTTGGTCTTTCCGGTGCAAAACGTCAATTACCTAACGGTTCAGTTCAAAAAAGTCGCTTCTTTTTTATTGCCCCTTGGCGTGGTAAATCTATGATTGGAACCTGGTATAGTGTTTACGATCAAGATCCCAATCAGTTTAAAATTACAGAAGCAGAAATTCAAGATTTTATTAGCGAAATTAATCAAGTCTATCCGGCGGCAAAATTGCAGCAAGAAGACATTTCCTTTGTTCATGGGGGGCTACTTCCCAGAACTGGAATTGATCATAAAACAGGAGAACCGATATTAACCGATCAATATCAACTCCGAGATCATGCTCAAGATGGATTTCCAGGATTAATTTCCGTACTGGGTGTGAAATATACCACAGCTAGAGATGTAGCTCAAAAAGTTGTGGATTTTGTGTTTAAAATTTGGGATCAGCAACCTCCTAACTCTAAATCAGCCATGACACCTATTTATGGAGGAGAAATCGAAAGTTTTAATGATTTTTTACATCAAGCAATCTTAGATGGAAAAACACAAGGATTAACAGAAAATCAAATTCATCGGTTGGTTTATAACTATGGTTCCAGTTATCAAAATGTCTTAAAATATCTCAATTCTTCCCTAGATTCTCAGGAAATTCTTCAGGATTTGGCACTAATCAAAGCCGAAGTTCTTTATGCTGTTCATGAAGAAATGGCGCAAAAATTAAGTGATGTTGTTTTTCGCCGTACAGAAGTCGGTAGCGCTGGAGATATCAGTGAAGAAAATCTCAATATTTGTGCTAAAACAATGGGTGAAGCTTTAGGATGGAGTCAAACCCGAATTCAGGAAGAACTCAAAGTAGTGAATTCCATGAATCCGATCAAACCTGTACCTCTATCTTAAAGTATTTCCTAAAATAGAAAAAATTAACAGAACGGAACATTAACTATGCCTTCTCCCATTGCACACGCTGTTAGTGGCTATGTTTTAGGAAAGTTTATACTCCTTTCGCCTTCAACACCCTATCAATGGCGAGGAGCATTCTTCCAAAATTTCTATCCTGTTTTGATTGCCACGGTAGCAGACTTTGATTTTATTCCCCAAATTTTAACCGGAATCAGATTTCATCGGGGAATCACCCATACTTTGATTTTTGCAATGGTTTTTAGTGGCATGATTAGTTTAATTGCTCGCTACTATCGCCAACAGAATTATAAAAACCTTTTCGGTTTTACCTTAATTTTGTATTCTTCCCATTTCATTCTTGATTTCTTCACCGATGGAGGATTGGGACTACAATTATTCTGGCCGTTTACAGATATGTATTTTAAATCTCCCATTCCTTTTTTCCCAAGAGTCCGCCATAACTTAGGACTTTTTGATGCCAGACATATCGAATTTATTATTTTTGAAATATGTTATTCAATTATGATTTTAATGATTTTGTACTGTTGGAAAATATGGCAGTCCAGAAGGGTTGAAGAATTATAAAACTCCGTTAACTTGAAAACAATCAAGCCGATTTAACAAACAATGAACTATCTACAAACTCAAGCTCCTACCCGAAATAGTCAGCAGATATGGATTGATTCTCACGTTCATATCCATGACTGTTTTCCCCTTGATCAACTGTTGAACTCAGCTTTAAAAAACTTTCAACAGGTTTCCCAACTTGAATCTCCTATTTCCCTACTTTTTTTAACAGAAATTCAAGGCATAAATGAGTTTAACAAACTCTTAAAATATGCAGAATCTTCTCAAGAAAATGCAGTTGTAGGTTGGACTTTCCACAAAACTCAAGAATCAATTTCTCTGGAAGCTAAAAATCAACACAATCAAAGTATTTTTATTATTGCAGGTCGCCAAATTGTGACCGCAGAAAAATTAGAAGTTCTGGCTTTAATTACAGATCAAACCGTTGAGGATGGTTTACCCCTAGAAACAACATTAACCGCAATTCAAGCAATAGGAGGAATTGCAGTTCTGCCTTGGGGAGTGGGAAAATGGCTGGGAAAACGAGGGGAATTACTGAATAATTTATTAAATTTAGATCAAATTCCCTTACTATTTTTAGGGGATAATTCCGGTCGTCCTGTCTTCTGGTTACGACCTCCATATTTTAAACTTGCCGAACAGAAAGGATGGCAAGTTTTACCCGGAACTGATCCCTTATCCTTAGCAACAGAAGCATCTCGACCAGGAAGTTTTGGGTTTAACATCGAGGGAGAATTTAACCCCCAAAAGCCCGGAAATAGCATTAAGCAAATTTTACTCAATCCTCAGATCAAACTTCAACCCTATGGCAGTTTAGAAAATCCCTTACGGTTTATTCAAAATCAGTTAGCAATTCGTTCTCATCCCGCTGCAAAAATGCAACCTCAAGAAAAAACTATTATTTCAACAAATGGCTTTCCTGAAACCGCCGATATTGAAACATCTTCAGAGGATTATGCCTCACGTTTTGCCGGAGAATTGGGAAATTGGTTGCTGAAAGTTCAGGAAGAAGCTACGTTAAAACTGTTAGCAACCTATCCCCAAGCCACCGTCTTAGATGTGGGAGGTGGACACGGACAAATTACAAAACCCCTGATTGAAAATGGCTATCAAGTCACGGTTTTGGGGAGCGATGAAATCTGTAAAAACCGCATTCAAAATCTAATTGATGCCAATTTATGTTCCTTCAAAGTTGGTAATGTTTTAACCTTACCTTACCCTGATAACGCCTTTGATGTAGTGATTAGCTATCGGTTTTTAGCCCATGTCACCCACTGGCAAAAATTTCTCTCTGAACTCAGCCGCGTTGCTAAAAAAGCCGTAATTATTGACTATCCCACCCTTCGCAGTGTCAATTCCATTACCCCCTATTTATTTAAGTTTAAAAAGGGTTTAGAAGGCAATACCCGAACCTACATTACCTATGATGAATCGGAATTGGTGGACTTTTTTAAATCCTTGGGGTTAAAACAAACGAAACGCTATCCTCAGTTTTTTATCCCGATGGTGTTGCATCGGGCGTTAAAATCACCTAAAATTTCATCGGGTTTAGAACAGCCATTTCGATTATTCGGATTAACAGCTTTTTGGGGTTCACCCGTCATTGCCCAATTCACAAAAACCTCTATTTAAGTTAATTCATGAAAGATCAATAATTTTCTTGTTATTCTTAACTATATAGGCTATGCTAGGGAAAGCAAAAAATGATTCCATAAAGCCTGTTAGTTAAAACTAAACAAATCGTCAAACTCACAATCAATTTTTCTAAGGAGATCAGTGTAAAATGAAAATTTTGGTGACCGGAGGAACAGGTTTTACGGGCAGCCATCTGACCCGGCGACTTCTGGAAAAAGGGCATCATGTTGTTGCTTTAGATAATCGACCTGGATTATTTTTTGATGAACTCAAACAGATGGGAGCCGAGCTTCATATTGGCAGCGTTACGGATCAAGAACTGGTCAACAAATTGACTCAAGGGTGTGAAGTTGTTCACCACCTGGCCGCGGCTTTTCGTCAAGTAAATATGCCCCAGTCTATTTATTGGAATGTAAATGTAGAAGGGACTCGATATTTATTAGATGCCGCCCTTAATTACGGGGTCAAAAAATTTGTTTACTGTAGTACCTGTGGTGTTCATGGGAATGTTAAGGAATTTCCCGCCGGAGAAGACGCACCCATTGCCCCCGCCGATTATTATCAATACACGAAATATGAAGGCGAAAAAATTATTCCTGAGTATGTTAACAAGGGCTTAAAAGTCGTAACATTAAGACCAGCAGCCATTTACGGGCCAGGAGATCCAGAACGGTTTTCGATTCTATTTAAACGGGTAAAAAGTGGACGTTTCCTCATGTTTGGAGATGGAAACTGTCATTATCATCCCCTCTATATTGCCAACTTAGTTGACGCTTTTGAATTAGCAGCAGCTTCAGAAAAAGGGAGTGGAGAAGCCTACCTAATTGCGGATGAAAAATACTACAGTCTAAATGATCTTGTTACCGCGATCGCTAAATCAATGGGGATCGATCTCAAAATTCAACATTTACCATTTGCACCCCTATGGGTTGCTGCTTTTATTACGGAAATGCTTTATAAACCATTTCCAAATGTTGATCCACCTTTATTCCGTCGTCGGGTGGATTGGTTTCGTCAAAATCGGGCTTTTAATATTGAAAAAGCCAAGAAAGAACTCGGCTATCAAGCTAAAGTTGGCTTAGAAGAAGGGCTGGCTGAAACAGCTAAATGGTATCGAGAACAAGGAATTGTTTAATTGTTGCTTTGGAGATATCCCCTTTTGCTATGAGCCAGAAAAAAGCCCAGGCCCAAATTACAGATGAATCTCAGTCCGCCCTAAAACGTTATCAAAACCTCGTCATTGGTTCTAATAGCCTTGCTTTTACGATTCAGTATGAACTGCTTTTAGGATTATTAGGGGGTTTACCAGGTGCATTAGGTTTGGCACTGCGTCGGAAATTTTACAAATCCTTGTTTAAAAGCATCGGACGCGGTGTCTTATTTGGTAGTCGAGTCATGTTCCGCCATCCCAAAAAGATAATCTTGGGGGATGCGGTTGTGATTACGGATGGATGTGTGTTAGATGCCAGGGGTGAAAACAACACAGGAATTGTGATTGGAGATAACGTGATTTTCTCCCAGAATGCCATGGTGATTTGCAAAGATGGAGATATTAGAATTGGAAACAACGTCAACATCGGTGCAAATACGGGAATTTATGCCGTTGCCGGGAATAAAGTTGACATTGCTGATCACGTTTTGATTGGACATTACACCTATATTGGTGGCCATAGTTATCATTTTGACCAAATCGACATTCCTATTGCCAGCCAGGGAATTAACCCTCGTGGGGGAACTAGCATTGAAGAGGGGGCATGGATAGGGGCAACAGCAGCCCTGATGGATGGAGTAACGATTGGCAAAGGGGCGATTGTAGCTGCGGGTGCAGTTGTAACAAAGGATGTTCCTCCCTATGCCATTGTTGCTGGAGTGCCTGCGCGGGTGATTCGTTACCGGACTTCAACGCCCACTGAAGCGACGGTAGAATCCTCTAGTGCAGGATAGTATAGCAATCCTAAATGATTTGTGAAAAAATCCTGTAGGGGTTTGGTCTCCAAACCCCATTTGCACCTGGGTTTGGAGACCAAACCCCTACAATAAAATATTACAACCTATTTAGGACTGCTATAGAAATAACTTAACAGTAATTTTTGGGATAATCCCCTGTTAAGCTAAAAATTGTTGACGACGGAAGAGGAATAAGATTGTAACTAAGCTAGTAATCATTAATCCAATCCCAACAACGGGAGATAATCCCATTAACATCAGCGAAGGACTGCCTGTGGCAATTAAACCACATAATACAATCGCGTAAAGGCGTTTAGTAACTCGTTTGTATCCGTCACGGAACATAATCAGAAGTCCGATTCCACATAACACAATTTCACTAATTAAAGTTGCCAAAGCCGCACCCATTCCCCCCAGGCGAGGGATCAGTATAAAATTAATTGCTATATTGGTAAGGGTTGTGATCAACAAAATTTTAGGCAAGGTTTTCTCACGTCCTGTTGCTTGTAAAAACCTTTGTGTCAATGCCCCAAACATACTGACACTTAAACTCGGTAAGAGAATACTTAAAGATGGAATAGAACCTATATACTTAGCCCCATAAACCATTTGGACTAAAGGTTTCTGCAAGCAGACAGCGACCAAAATAATCGGTAAAACTCCGCCTAAGAGAACGCGAGTTGCTTTGTAGATTTGCTCTGGAACTTTCTCCGGTTCATTGGCATGATAACGAGCTAACCGAGTAAAAATAACATATAAAATAACTCGTGGCAGAGAAGAAAAAATTTCTAAAAGGCGGTAGGAAGCACTGTAGAGTCCAGCTTCTTCATTGAAACCCATACCCTTGATCATGACCAGATCAATCTGGTAGAACAGAATCCAGAGAATTCCTGATACGGCAAACGGATAAGCGATTTTCAAGGATTCTAAGCAATTGTTGAAGCTTAAAGTAGACCAAATATTAAGTTTTCGGTTTAAGTAGTAGACGACTCCCAAAACATCCAGGAAGCGAACAATAACGACGCTTGCCATCACCCAGATCAAGTTTTTTGTCCCAAACAAAACCGCAATCGCAATCACAACAGTGGCAGTTCGTTCAATGGCAACTGCAATACTTTCTGCTCTAAACCATCCCATTCCCTTGAAAGTGCCACGCAATGTCATTTTGGCAGCACGCGCCACTTCCGACAGAACCGCTAAGTAACAAATGATTAATCCATCCCCTTGGTAACCGAGTAGTAAGGCTAAGGGGAGTAGTACCACGAGTACGGGTATAGAAGTCAAAACTTCCAACAGCAGAAAACCCATGGTGGATTTAGGGCCTTCTATGGGATTGGCAGCGACTTCACGGTTAATTAGAGTGGGAAAACCGAATTGAATGAACAGGGAGAGAATTGCAGCTAGAGCAATCGCAGCTGCAAAAATCCCATATTCCTCTGGGCCAAGGACACGAGCGATCGCAATATAAAATACAAACGTTAAAGCAAGAGTGACCTCTCCTAAGAAAGCGTAGAGGTAAGACCAATCTAAGCGACGAAGTTGGTTCACAAAAAATTAAATTGAATAAAAAGTTCACAACTTACTATAGCAACTCTTGGATTTGTAGACAAACCTCTGGCTTAATTAAACCCATGAAGCTCTGATTATAAAGTGATTTCTTCTCCCCGCTCTGTAAAAATGACATGATTAATTTGCCAGTCAGGATTAGTGGTAATCGTTTTGCGTAAACTGCCAAATAAGGCTAATTGTTCACAACTAGATAAAGAATTAAATGTCCGTTTAGCCGTTGTAGGAACCCGAAAATCAATTGTGACAATTTGTTGATTTTTATCAACATTTATGCGATAATTTAAGGGGAAATCAGAACTGCTTTGTTGTTCTAAAACTTCTGAAATCGCCGTTTCTAAAGCTTGCTGTTTCGGAACCGTAATTTGACGAGGAATTAATTCAGAACATTGACTATCTACCTGATAAATGGTCACAGGAACAGTGTTAGCCGGGGAAAGTGCTTGTTTTTGAGGTTCAGGAGTCGGTTGAGGAGAAATCGTTGCTTCAGGGGGGGTTTGCGGTTGGGTTTGGATATCAACCGGAGCAGAACTACAACTGCTTAAGCTAAGAATAGTAACGCAAACGATAGAACGGGTCAAAAAGTGTTGGATACTGTTCATGGTTCAAAAGTTCTGATTCTAAAATCTCTTCACCTCTAATTATTTTACAATGGCTACTGCTCCCTGGACTCGCCGCCATATTTTATCCCTGGCTGATTTTACGGCGACGGAATATAACACCATTCTACAAACTGCAACGAGCTTTCGAGAAGTGTTAGGTCGTCGCACGAAAAAAGTTCCCGCCTTACAAGGTCAGGTGGTGGCAAATTTATTTTTTGAGCCTTCAACCCGGACTCGGAATAGTTTTGAACTCGCTGCAAAACGACTATCAGCAGATACGTTAAATTTTGCTCCTGGTACTTCCTCACTGACAAAAGGAGAAACCATTCTTGATACCGCTAAAACCTATTTAGCAATGGGAACTGATATGATGGTCATTCGTCATAAAGAAGCGGGAGTTCCTTTTGCGATCGCAGCCGAATTAGATCGTTTAAATGCGAAAGTAGCCGTTTTAAATGCGGGAGATGGTCAACACGAACATCCCTCCCAAGCGTTACTTGATTTATTCACGATTTGTCGAACTCTTAACCCTGAACAGCCTAAAATTGAACTATTAAACGGGAAAAAAATAGCGATTGTTGGGGATATTTTACATTCTAGGGTTGCCCGTTCTAATATTTGGAGTTTAACCGCCACAGAAGCCGAATTACATTTAGCAGCACCTCCGACTTTATTACCTGAATTATTTGCTGAATTTGGCAAAAATCGCCCCGGAAAATTGTTTTTACATTGGAACTTAGAAGCTGCTTTAGAAAATGCCGATTTTGTCATGACTTTGCGGTTACAAAAAGAACGCATGACTGCCCATTTATTACCCAGTTTACGCGAATATCATCAATTATTTGGTCTGACCCATGAACGTTTAAAATCCTGTAAACCTGATGTTAAAATATTACATCCAGGGCCAGTTAATCGAGGCGTAGAATTAAGTTCTGAATTAATGGATGATCCTGAATTGAGTTTAATTTCTCAACAAGTTACCAGTGGTATTGCTGTCAGAATGGCACTATTATATTTAATTGGAGGCGGAAAACCAAATTAACAAGACAATTTTCTGTTTGGAAGGGGAATAAATTCCCTTTGTAGAAACGTTGTACTGCAATGTCTCTACTCCCCCCAAATTTATTTGGAGGCTGGCGGACTCTAATTTTTGGTCAAAATGCAGGTTCTCGGTGCTGTGATGCGAAAGCTCGTCCATTTAGCGTTCGGGGTGTTGAAATTCCGCTCATCCTTTCAAGCCTAATTTTGAGATGCTGACAGGCGGCGGCTACCCCTAAGCTCGCTCTTGACCCTTTCAGACAGTATCTACTAACAGCCAACCGTCAACACCTGCTAAACTAATGGAGAAATTGTATCGTTTTGTATCATGTCTTCCACTGCAACCCCTTTACCCCCTACTTTAGAACGGATGGTACAGCGTTTTAAACGCGCTTCTTCTAATAAATTGCGCTATGAACAATTAATTACCCTCGCCCAAAAACTTCCCTCCTTTCCAGAAGATCAGAAAATTCCTGATCATAAAGTTCCCGGTTGTGTTTCACAAGTTTATGTGATTGCTGACTTAGATGAACAGGGAAAAGTTCAATTTCAAGGCGAGTCTGATTCTCAATTAACCAAAGGATTAGTTGCTTTTTTAATTATGGGAATGAATGGACTCACCCCCCCAGAAATTGCTCAACTTCAACCCGATTTTATGCAAGAAACTGGGTTACAAGCAAGTTTAACCCCTTCTCGCGCTAACGGCTTTTTCAATATTTTCCAAACTCTCAAGAAAAAAGCTGTTACTTGTGATCCTAACCTGAATTCTGAAGGATCAGGAATCTAAAAAAATACTCGATAATTTAACCGATCAATGAATCAAGATTATTTGTGGATAGAAGCGTTAAAATTTAATGACCAAGGGTTAATTCCTGCGATCGCTCAAGATGCAGAAGATGGAACTGTATTAATGATGGCTTGGATGAATAAAGAATCTATTCAAAAAACCCTAGAAACCAAAGAAGTTCACTATTGGAGTCGTTCTCGTGCTGAATTATGGCATAAAGGAGCCACATCAGGACATATTCAAAAACTTAAATCCTTATATTATGATTGTGATGCCGATACTTTATTATTAAAAATAGAACAAATTGGCAATATCGCTTGTCATACAGGCGCAAGAAGTTGTTTTTTCAAACAAATTAAATGTTGATTGTTAACTCTTAGAAATCCGTGAAATCCGTGAAATCTGTCTAAATCCGTGATCAAAAATTTAAACATGGTTCTCAAACTTTATAATACCCAAACTCGTCAAAAAGAAGATTTTCAACCGTTAGAACCTGGGACGGTTAAAATGTATTGCTGTGGGGTAACAGTTTATGATTATTGCCATTTAGGTCATGCCAGATCCTATATTGCTTGGGATATCGTTAGACGCTATTTAGAATATAGGGGCTATACCGTTAATTATATTCAGAATTTTACTGATATTGACGATAAAATTCTCAACCGTGCCAAATTAGAAGGCGCAACAATGGAGGCAGTTTCTAATAAATATATTCAAGCCTATTTTGAAGATATCCGACGCTTAAATATTCAAGATGCAAATGCCTATCCTCGCGTTACCGAACACCTTCCCCAAATTATTCAACTGATTCAAGAATTAGAACAGCAAGGTATTGCTTATGCAGTCGATGGGGATGTTTATTATAGTGTTAAAGATTTTGGCGATTATGGTAAATTATCCGGTCGTCAACAGGAACAATTACAAGCAGGTGCCAGTGGTCGGATTTCTCAATCTGATCCCGATGTCGTCAAGAAGAAAGATCCCTCGGATTTTGCCCTCTGGAAAGCTGCAAAATTAGGTGAACCTGCATGGGATTCTCCTTGGGGAAAAGGTCGCCCCGGATGGCATATTGAATGTTCGGCAATGGTGCGATCGCTATTAGGAAATACCATTGATATTCATGGCGGTGGTGGTGATTTAGTCTTCCCCCATCATGAAAATGAAATTGCCCAATCTGAAGGTGCAACTCATCAACCTTTAGCGCGATATTGGATGCACAATGGCATGGTGACGGTGAGTGGTGAAAAGATGTCTAAATCTTTAGGAAATTTTACCACAATTCGCGCTTTATTGGATACTCATCTTGATCCAATGGTGATTCGTTTATTTATTTTACAAGGACATTATCGCAAACCGTTGGATTTTACCGATGAAGCGATCGCTTCTGCTGAAAATGGATGGAATACGTTAAAAGAGGGGTTATTATTGGGTACGGAATATGCCGATAAATTAGGCTTTAAACCCAATGAAAAAGCGTTAATTGATGCTGATGCCATTTCCCGGTTTACAACGGCAATGGATGATGATTTTAATACCCCAGAAGGGTTAGCGGTTTTATTTGAATTAGCCAAAGAATTAAGACGCGATCGCAATATCTTAATACATGGAGGCGAAATCCATACCCCTACAGAACAATTACAGAAAACTTGGCAAACTTTAATGGAATTAGCTACCGTTTTCGGGTTAGAAGCACAACCAGAGGAAAGTCAAGATTTAGGGTTGAGTGATAGTGAAATTAAAATATTAGTTCAGCAACGGTTAGAGGCGAAAAAAGCCAAAAATTATGCAGAAAGCGATCGCATTCGTGACCATCTAAAACAGTTAGGAATTACCTTAATTGATCAATCAGGAAATCAAACGATTTGGCATCGTTAATTTACATTACCATGCAAATCAACACCAATTAAATCCTTTTTGGGGTCAATACCGATCAGTTGGGCTAATTCTAATAAATTACTGGAAAAACCAAGTTTCTGATATAGCTTGAAAAGTGTTAATTTGAGCAAATCCTAATTTTGCATACTCAATATCGCCTGTCTTAATTGTCCTTGATGCTGATTTAATAATTCTTGACCTGATACCGCATCTAATCCTGTCCACTGCATTAATAATGCTAACTTCACCGATTTTCCACTATTTTCCAATAAAATTTCGGCTGCTTCTCGATTAATCTCCGTCAAATCCATTAATATTCTTAAGGCTCGATCATGTAATTTATTATTGGTAACGGCTACATCAATCATCCGATTGCCATAGACTTTTCCTAACTTCACCATCACACTCGTTGAGATAATATTTAACGCCATTTTTGTTACTGTTCCAGCTTTTAATCGGGTCGAACCTGCTAATATTTCTGGCCCCACTAATAAGCGAATATCCACATCTGCTTCAAATTCCACCTGTTCGACCGGAACACAGGCAATAAATACCGTTTTCGCCCCCCGTTGACGGGCTGCTTGTAACGCTCCCTGCACATAGGGTGTCGTCCCTCCAGCCGTAATCCCAACGATCACATCTAAATGGGTAATTTGGCGTAAGGCGATGGCTGTCGCCCCATCTTCGGCCCGATCTTCCAAGTCTTCAGAACTGCGAACCAAGGCACCCGCTCCCCCCGCAATAATGCCCTGGACTAACTCTGGAGGGGTACAGAAGGTGGGGGGACATTCCGCCGCGTCCAAAACCCCCAGACGGCCACTGGTGCCCGCCCCAACATAAAATAGCCGCCCTCCCTGATGCAATGCCACAGTGGCGAGATCAATCGCTTGGGCCAAGGATTCACGGGAACGGGCTATGGCCAGTAACGTTTGTACATCTTCCCGGTTGAACAAATCCACTAATTCTAAAGAACTGAGTTGATCTAAGTTCTGACTATTAGCGTTGATTTGTTCGGTTAATAAATGTCCCCGCGACTCCCACTGTTCCATATTTAACTTAACCTTTGATGTGTGCTAATTTCACCCATTCATAATAACCCTTCCAGTCGTTTGCGAATATCATCCAGTTCAGGAGAGGCTAAATTAGACTCAACCTCCACCTGTTTCTCCGCCTCAACTTGCCAGTCCATTTCATCGACATTATGTTCCGGGGGAATGGCCAACTCTCCCGATGCCACCAATTCCCAGTCATAGTCAACACTCTGGCAAAATTCTTTAATTTCCTCGGCATCAATGGTTTCAACCTTAGCAGTCGGGAAATCTTGAGCCTCCAGAAGCACGCCAAAGCGGGTGGCGTCATCTTCGTCTTCAAACATTAACACTTTATTGCGATCGCCCATCTGAATCGTATGAATCCCCTCATTTTCTGTTCCGGCATTGAACAGCAGCACGTAAACTCGCATAGCTTTCCATGAAGTTGTGATAACTATTGCTTTACTATCTTACTGCCAAAACGTCAAATTTTTTCCTGGGGTGGCCTGATTGTTTTGGGTAACAGTCTTCTGTAAGATGAAATTGAGAGAAAAACTTCTATTTTTTAAAACAGTCAATGCAGCTTGTTGATTTATCTCGTCAATCCTTAGCCCTACAACGGTTTATTCAAGATCAAACCTTATTTCCTGATACCTTTAATTCTGCTATTTGTGATCAGGATGAAATGTATTTATTTGCTTTAGCTAATCATCACACACCGGATCGGGCTTGTATTCGTTATTATTTTAATGGCCGTCGAATTTTAGATACTGTCCGACAGGTTTTAAACTGGCATTTTGGAGATTTGAGTCAAATTTCATCCTGCTTAGATTTTGCTAGTGGTTATGGACGTTTCACTCGGTTTTTAGTCCAAGATATTCCTCCTGAAAATATCTGGATTTCTGATATTTATGCTCAGGCGGTACAATTTCAAATCGAACAATTTGGAGTTCAGGGAATTATTTCTACAACCTATCCCCAGGATTATCCGGCTCAACAACCCTTTGATTGTATTTTAGCCTGTTCTTTTTTTAGTCATCTTCCTAAAGCGACATTTTTAACCTGGTTACAAAAACTCTATTCCTTATTATCTCCTCAAGGGATGTTAATCTTTAGTGTTCATGATCGGGAGTTATTACCGCCCCATTTAGCCATTTCAGCATCCGATCTTTTATTTATTCCCAATAGTGAAAGTCGAACCTTAGATGTGAATGAATATGGCACAACTTACGTCGGTGAAGCCTTTGTTGCCGATTGTTTAAATAATATTAGTCAGGGAGAAGCAGTTTATTCTCGGATTCCTAAAGGAATTTGTCGCTATCAAGATTTATATTTAGTCACCCGCAGCCCTCAAAAACCCTTATCTTCTTTACAATTTAATCACCATCCCCAAGGAAAAATCGAACAATGTGAATTAACCGAAGCCGGGAACCTTTTAATCAAAGGATGGGTATCAGAAATTAACCCCCATAGCCAATTAGAAGAAATTTTAGTCTTGATCAATGGAACATTAATAAAAAATTGTTTATTATCTTCTCAACCCTCAGCTTATGACTCTCAATGGTCTTGGTCTTGTCAACTTCCCCTGACTGAAATTTCTCAGGAAGACATCATTCTGATTAAAGCCGTCAATACTCAAGGCTTAGAATGGGTTTTTGAGACAACGACGGTAGAAACTTTAATTCAAACCTATACGGTCTTTTCATAAATACTCTGTTTTTAATATATTTTCTTAAAAGTTAAAAACTATTAATATATAGTTTACGAATTATCTCTGAAAGAGAATAAAAAACCATCCTGATTTTATACTTAACTCAGAGTGTACTACTTCAGAACTTGGGAGGATAAAACAACACAACGTTTTATCGGTGTGTTAATGCTTCATTCAACAAAATTTAATCTTCCTCCCCCATTACTCACTGATTCTTTACCCTTAAGTACAATGTCAAATTTTACACCAGTGTCTAACCCAGTTCCTAGAGAAACCCAAATCTCTACCCTAGAATTAATTACGTTTGATAGTGAAGTCGATACACTGATTGGAGGTGACGGAGCAGATTCGTTCTTTTTGCGTCGGAATGTAGATCAAATTTCTCCTTTAACCCCGGCTGCATCCCTGATTGGTACCAACAAGGATGATACTTTAGAAGGAACGAGCAATCGTGATGTTATCCCCGGTCGGGATGGAAACGACAGGATTTCCAGTTTCCTGGGAGATGATTTTATCGAAGGACAAAATGGCAATGATATTCTATTTTCAGGTCAAGGAAATGATTTAGTTATCGGAAGTTCAGGATTTGATACCCTGTTTGGCGATGTCGGAATTGATACCGTTTATGGTGGGCCAGATGAGGATCTTGTGTTTGGTAATAACGACAGGGATACTCTTTTTGGAGATGGTGGTAACGATAGTATTTATGGCGGTCAAGGTAACGATAGTTTAATTGGAGGGACTGGAAACGATTTACTATTAGGCGACCGGGGTAATGATACCCTTTTAGGTATTTCTAGTGATAGTTTAGGATATACCTTAATTACAGATTTTAATGCAAATGAAGATAAGTTACTATTAGGAGGAACTCCAGACTTGTATGCGATTGATAGTTCCCCGCGAAATGTACCTGAAGGGGTTGCTATTTTTCGGGTTAATACAAATAATTCAAAACAATTATTAGCAATTGTTCAAGGGGATATAGCATCGACATTAGACAGTGATCAATATGTCTTTATTTAATTCATTCTTGAACTCGAAGCCACCCCTTGAAGCGAATAAACTCTTGAATCAAATTGTAGGGGTGGATTCTCTAAACATTACCCAGCAAATTGAAATAAGAATGTCAACGTCTCACTTTAAAATAAGGATTGGGATCTTCTGCAATCCATCCCAAATCTGAGTTATAACGAATTTCAAAATGCAGATGGGGCTGTTCACTATCGGGTTGTCCCGTTGTTCCCACTGTCCCTAATACATCCCCTAAATTGACGGTTTGACCCACTTTTACCCCAATATTATCCAGATGAGCATAACGGGTTTGTTTTCCCGACCCATGATTGACAACCACTAATTTTCCATAGCCTTCCCGTTCTCCCGCAAAGGCAACTTTTCCGGCTCCAACAGATAACACCGGAGTTCCCACTGTAGCGGTTAAATCTAAACCACTGTGGAATACAACCTGACCCAAAACCGGATTCAATTGCCAACCATAACCCATTTGTATCGTTGTCGGTTGCGGTAATGGATAACCCGATAGGACGGATAAAGCGGGAATCGGAGGGCCTTTTGGCGACCAATTCACACCGGGCAAAAATAACACCGTTGGTTGAGTTTGACAACCATTGATCTCAAAAACCACGTCAGGACGGGCATGATAAGCTTTAGCCACTTCTTGCCACCGACGACCGGGGGGAATTTCCACCTGAATCCCATTATGGGGCGGAATTAGAATTTCCTCTCCGATCGCTATAGGTTGCCGTTGTAAAATCGGATTCATCCCCAGTAAGGTTGCTGGAATTAAATTATATTGACGGGCGATACTGTCCACCGTTTCCCCAGTGGCAAGGCGATGACGTTTTAAACGAGATAATACCGGAGTTGGACAAACTTCTTGAGCTTCTGAGTTAAACTGTTCATTAGCATATACAGACTGTATCCAGGGATTAGGAATTGCTAATATCCCGATTAGACTTGCCATCGACCCCAATAATAATATTCCTAAACGTTCAAACCGCATAATCAATAATTAATCCAATTTATATAGTTTCTGGTTTTTATGAAGTTACAGAATTTACAGGTGAACAGGAAATAAAGTCTTTACTTTTTCCTGAATTAAGGTTGACATCTGAACAGGTTTTTGAGGTATAAATGACAATTTATACTGCAAAAATTGGGTTAGCTGAAGAACTCAAGCCGGGACTATCCTCTAAATGGTAAGTAAAAAATAAAGTTGTACACTTTGCTTTTATTTTGGTACAGACCAAGAACGAACTTGTCCCAATGTAACAGGAATGAGATAGCTAACATCAATGGTAAAAAGATAAACCTTTTTGGCTCTCAAACCCCGTTCAGGATCAAAAAACTTTAATTTCACGTCCCAACAATCGCTATTAACCCGACAGAAGGGACTTTTCTCAACTTCAATAGTATCTAATTCCATCCCGGTAGAAACAGCTTGAGCAAAACTAGAAGCGGCTTGAAAAGCGTTAGTGGCGGCAAAATTTAATGCCCTATCTTTAGAAGTTTTTCCTAAATTTTGCAAATCAAAATAGACTCGTTTCAGGAAACCACTAAGAGATTTTCGTATTAAAATCTCGTCAGCGTCAGCCAATTCTTCAGAAAGGGTTTGTAAGGCTGCATCCACTAAACCGTTCACTTTCCAACCGTACATTCCCCTGATGTTAGTAATAGTAATAACAGGAACTTCTTGACTTGAAAAGAGTGTAACTGTTTTATCAGTTATTTGTCCAGGAATACTCACCCGTTCAACATAATCATCACTGCTTTCTGGTTCAATTTGTCCGGCTAACATTAAGTTTAACATTTCATAAACATCGGCAGCAAATCCTCCTTTAACTTCAAGCGCATAAACTGGGTTAAATTCTTGGTTAATTGTCCAAATTAAGGACTTACTTTCTGAGGAATTTTCGGCTAAATAATTGACGATTTGAGACGCATCATAAGGATTAGCAGGAATCATTGTACCGTCAATTTCTACCGGAGGCATCAATTGTTTAAAGCTGTCCCGTCTGGCTTCACTCCCGAAGTCATAACCAATTGTTCCTAAAACATAAACCAGTTTGGATGCAGCACTGACAGTAATACCATTATTAGGCTGACTAGCGGTAATATTAGCCACAGCTACGGCCGAAGAACTGCTAGGAGTAACGACATCACTTACAGCTAGTAATGGGCTGTTAATTGGGTTTTCTATTCTTTTAATAGGAGTAACATTATTAACCGGAATAGTAATTTCTGGTTGTCTAATTCCAGAAGTTCCAACTGTTGTTAATAGTTCTCCTGTAAGTAAATTATAAGCCCCCGGAATATTCAATTTACCTAATAAACAACGTTCTGGTTCTTCTACTTCTTTCGGGTCGCAAGAAATAGCACTTTTTAAAATAGATTGTCGCACTGCTTCAGCGTTCGGTTTTTCCCCTCTTTGTAACTGCATACTCATTAATAAAGCGGAAATTCCTGTTACAATAGGCGCGGCGCAACTTGTTCCTTGTTGTTTGATAGGAATATCAGTTCCGGGTTCCGCCCCTAAGATATTTTCACCGTTAGCCATCACCCCTTTCTGTTGATAGTCACCGCCATAATTACTAAACTTAAATGGTTGTCCATCATCACGCATTGCTCCCACTGTTAAAACATCGGGTAAAATCGAAGGAATACACCAACATTCGCCTTTATCGTTACCACCTGGAGCCACAATTAAAATATTACTATCTTGGCATTGTTTAACCGCACGGGCAAAGATTTCTTGAGCCATTCCTGATTGAGTGGGATGACAAGCTGCAATATGAATAATATTAACCTCTGCTTTTAAGGCTTCGTTAATCGCATGGGTAAGGTTAACAAAGGAAATAAAATCATCTCCAGCGAAGGAAATAGGAATATTAATCGCCGTACAATTGGGCGCGATACCATCAACAGGTGAACCATGTTGTCCTAAAATTGTGCTAGAAATATGGGTCGCATGACTCGATAATTCAATCCGTGTCTGAATGGGTTTAGGGAAATCTTTAAAAAAGGCTTCGCGTTCTTTTTTAGCTTCTTCTTTATCGTGGTCGGGGTCTTGTTTTTTGGCTTTTTGTTGTTGGTTAAAATCGGTAGCTAATTTTAAGTAATGATAATACTCATCATTGAGTTCAATATCTTCTGTCCAATAGGGTTTAAATTGAGTAAAATTTGCACCTTTAAAACAAGCACGGTCTAAATCTGCTGCACCGTCAAGGATAGCAATTTTAATCCGAGAGTCGCCTTTAGTGTGTGTCCAAAGTTCAGGGATTCCGGGAATGGTGATTAAATCAGGCATAGTTTTAATTTGGTGATTTTAATGTTGATCTTTAAGCGGACATTTTCTTGACAAATTCTTGATGTTCTGCGGTTGATAAACCCCCTTGTAAAACGGCTAATACTTTAGCTAAATTACCTGCTAATAAAGCAGCTTTATCTAACCATAATCCAGGGAATATCTGAGAGCAAATTATACCATCTGCATTAGCTTCAAGTTGAATATATTCCCCGTTATTTAATCTAAACCAATCAAATTGACGGTCATAAACTCGCCACACTAAATATTCTTGTACCTGATGGTGAAGATAAACTTGCAGTTTTTGATGTAAGTCGATGGAGACTGTACTAGCCGCAATTTCAGCGATTAATTCAGGCGCACCTTCTACATAGCCATCGTCACTAATGGTGGATTGTCCCCCCACTTCAATTCTTAGCAGCGCATCAGGTTGAGGCTCGTTATTTTGATCAAGTCTAACTGTACAATTATCCCCCAATTGTAGATTGGCAGTAAAGGCTTTATAAAAACTGAGCCACCCGATAAGATGGGCATGAGGTTCGCCATGTTGGGTGATTCTGAGAGGGGATGCCATATAAACGATTCCTGCAATCAATTCCGCTTTTTGATGGTGAGGCATTGCTTGATAGCGACGCTCAAATTCAGCACGGGTTAGTTTGTCGCCGTTTTCTAATCTCGGAATTGTTAAGTTGGTAGAAATTTCATTCGCAGCTATCATAAGTTTTTTCTGCTCTTTGCTAGAGGGAAATTATTGCAAAAATCTTATCACAAAACCAATTAACTAAAGCAGACAGATGCCCCTATGCCTTTATCCGAAAGATGAACTCCAGTTAACAGCTTACGGCCAAGCGTGGCATCGGGTTGGGTTCTTCTCCTTGGGTTTGCTATGATTATCAAACTGACATTCTTCCAACAAATTCCTGATGTTCTGCGGTTGATAAACCCCCTTGTAAAACGGCTAATACTTTAGCTAAATTACCTGCTAATAAAGCTGCTTTATCTAACCACAATCCAGGGAATATTTGAGAGCAAATTATACCGTCTGCATTAGGTTCAAGTTGAATATATTCCCCTTCATTTAATCTAAACCAATCAAATTGATGGTCATAAACTCGCCACACTAGATATTCTTGCACCTGATGGCGAAGATAAACAGTTAATTTTTGATGCAAATCATAGGATGTGGTAGAAGCTGCTATTTCTACGATTAATTCTGGCGCACCTTCTATATAATCATCTTCACTAATGCGCGACTGTCCACCTGTTTCAATTCTTAACAGTGCATCGGGTTGAGGTTCGTTATCCGCATCAAGGCGTACTGTTGGATTGTCACCTAATCTAACTCCTGGTGTTGCTGCTTGATAAGTTGCCAACCACCCCATAACATAGGCATGAGGCTCGGCATGACTTTCAAATCTTAAGGGAGATGCCATATAAACGATTCCTGCAATCAATTCCGCTTTTTGATGGTGAGGCATTGCTTGATAGCGACGCTCAAATTCAGTACGGGTTAGTTTGTCGCCGTTTTCTAATCTCGGAATTGTTAAGTTGGTAGAAATTTCATTCGCAGCTATCATAAGTTTTTTCTGCTCTTTGCCAGAGGAAATTAAGGTTTGCTATTATTATAAAACTGAATCAAAATACTATATTTCATTATTCATCTCCTTGTTCTAATTGTTCGAGTTCTTTTATACTTGTTATTATATCCTTTTCCTGATCAGGTTTTGCATCCTTGCTATCTTTACCCGAAAGAACGACAGGTTTTGGCAGAAGTGGATGAATCCAGTAAGAATGACTACCTTTTCCCCGTTTGGGGGCGTTTGGATTACCTTTACCTTTACCTTTTGCGGGCGACGATGCGGAGTAGTCCCCTTGATTCTAACACTCACTTCAAGATTCAGATTTTTGGGGTGAGTGGTTGGAGTCTTATTTGAGAGTTGAACCCTAGCCAACAGCTTACTACCCCAGTGCGAGGGATATTATTATTTATTTTTGAGAATAAGTGATAAGATTAGGTATTCAAGTTAATTTCAAATAAAAGCGGAAGAATGTCTTATAGTCAATTTACAACCCTGGAAATGATTGAGTCCAATTTTGACATAACAATTGCTGATAAAGTGGGCATTTTTGATCAGACTCCTGAATCTGAATATAGCGACTTTCTGGGTCAAACTTTACAAGACAACATTGCTTTGGCTTTAGCTATCAACACAGAAAAAGCACGCTCAGAACTAATTGTTACTCCTATTTTAGTCGAATTGAGAAAGCATTTTAATTATCAAATTAGTTTTTTCTCAGGCAAAGAGTTTAATATAGATTCTGAAAGAGGATTGAACGGGTTTTGCGATTTTCTAATTAGTCGCTCTCCTGAACAACTCTTAATTAAAAGACCAGTTGTTGCTTTAGTAGAAGCTAAAAATGATAATCTCCAAAATGGACTCCCTCAATGTATGGCTGAAATGATTGCTGCTCGCATTTTTAATGAAAGAAATAATAATAATATTTCGGCTATATATGGAGTTGTCACTACAGGAACTAATTGGAAGTTTTTACGGTTGATTAATCAAACTATAGAGGTTGATTTGAATGACTATTTTATTGATAAAATTAGCAAAATAATCGGTATTTTAAAGCATTTAATTAACTCAACAAATCTTTAATTTATAAGATTAAGTGTAGTATCGTAGGGCTTTCGGATACCTGGCCTTTGTATATAAGCGATCGCATATAATAATTGATTATTTTTGCTATCATAAATCTATGAAATTAAAATGGGATGAGGGCAAAAACCAAACTAACCTTATCAAACATGGATTTGACTTTACAGATGCTTATCGTATCTTTAACCTACCAATGGTTCTTGAATTGGATGAGCGAGAGAATTATGGAGAAGATCGCTTTGTTGCTATTGGTTTACTACATGGACGATCAGAAGCCTTACGCCAAAAAGTTAGACAACGGGCAGAAAATCGCTGTGAATATTGCCTAAGTCACCAAGATTATATTATGGGCAGATTGTTCCTAATTCCTCAAAAATAATATCCTCATAAACGAACTCAATGGGAAAGCTTAAACCAATACTTTGTAAATCAATATTATCTCCCGATTGATAATTAAAAATCTCCCAATTACCGCGATCATTTTTGCGGTATGAATCGAGCGCTATTTTCTCGGCATCAACTAAAACATAATCTTGCAAACTGGGATTGCGACGATACATCCTAAATTTATCTCCTCGGTCATAATTGGCTGTAATTGCAGATAAAACTTCAATAATTAGACAAGGATATTGAATCGCCTGAATTGCAGTGCGATCGCGATCGTCACAAGTAACGCTCACATCAGGATAAACATAATCTTTAGTTTCAAAAATATTTACACGACAATCGGAATTACCTACCTGACAACCACCGCCCCGTAAATGACCTTTAAGGATGAAAATAATATTACTAGCAATTCGCCCATGATTTTGAGTCCCCCCACTCATGGCATAAACTCTACCACTAAGATACTCATGGCGCAGCAGTTGTTGTTCTTCCCAAATAAAATATTCTTCGGGTGTTAACTTAAGAAACCTATCTTTTACAGCAATCATTTCTTGTTACCTCATGGGCGATCGCGGGATTCTATGGATTACACCTCGCCCCCCCCGCAGTAATCGCCTCAACTTTAGCACTCACCTCAAAAAATGTCAATTACAATTACTTAATGTGTGAGTATATCCTAGCAAATAAAGTATTAATTATAACCTAATTCTATAGATGTAAATATTGTATCCTATATATTGTTATCTATATTGATTATTCTCTAAATGTTAAGAAATATTAGAAAAATCTTGACAAACCCTAAAACATTAAGTTAGGATTCCCTCAATTCAAAACTCATTAATTGTGGAGACACAAACCATGACTAAGAAAAACCTCAAACCCAAACAAGCTACTCCTATACAACGGGAAATCTAAATAAATGCCTGCTAAAGATATTTTTCATAGTGCGGTTAGAAAGGGATTAGAACAAGAGGGTTGGGTAATTACAGATGATCCTTTGAGGATTGAAGTTGGTGATGTGGAAATGTATATTGATCTCGGTGCAGAACAAGTTTTAGCGGCTGAAAGAGATGGTCAACAAATCGCAGTAGAAATCAAAAGTTTTGTTGGTACATCTAATATTTCTCAATTTCATCAAGCCATTGGACAATTTTTTAATTATCGTCTAGCCTTAGAAGAACAAGAGCCAGAGCGAGTTTTATATTTAGCTGTTCCTTCGGGAATTTATTATTCTTTCTTTCAATTGCAATTTATCAAAAAAGTTGTTGAGCGTTCCCAACTTAAAATCATAATTTATGATCCAATTCAGGAGGTAATTGTGCAATGGAAAAACTAGAGCAATATCGCCAATATGTACAACAGGTTATCAAAGAATATGCTCAGTTAGGTTCAGCTAAGGATGAAATTGAACAACAATTAATTTTTGATACCGTTGGAGATCATTATCAGTTGATGTATGTGGGCTGGAAAAACAGACGACGACAGCATGGTTGTGTTTTACATTTGGATATTAAAAATAATAAAATTTGGATACAACATGATGGAACTGAGGTTGGCATCGCGGATGAATTAGTTAAATTAGGAGTACCCAAAGAAGATATTGTGTTAGCTTTTCACGAACCGTTAGTTAGAGAATATACTGGGTTTGCGATCGGTTAACTTAATCGTATTTATCGTTAACAATTATTACAAAAAACTTGACAACTTGACAAGTAGCCTAGCTTTCAATTACCATGTTAGTTCGGGGCTTTCGGATACCTGGCACGGCGGCGGTGGGGAAGTAAAACGGGACTTAGATTTTTTGGGGTGAGTGGTTGGAGTCTTATTCGAGAGATGAACCCCTGCCAACAGCTTACTACCCCAGTGGCAACGGTTTGGGCTTGTCTTCTCCTTCGGTTTGTATCTCTGACAGAAGCCTTTATACTTTCTGGCACATTCTTCTAAGCTGTCACCAAGTTTTAAGAAAGCTGGATGCCATTGAGTCAAACCATCATCGGTTAAACGTTCATAACTGCCGTAGTTACTAAAATCATAGAAGAAACCAGAACGCATTTTTGCCGCCTTCGGGTTGCCGTGAATGTAGCGTAAGGTATTTAATGCCCTGTCTCTATCTGAAGCTGGAAAGCCATCGCAAAAATACCGCCTTTCCCAATCAAGACATATTACCTAATATGTGGGTGGGGACGGCTCAAAAAGAGTTAGAAAAAACTAGAATTGAAAATATTAGACTTTATTATTACAAACATTTTAGCAAATCCAAATAATTTTTGTACTTATCTGCTCAGGAGATAATAATGATTACTTCAGAACCGATTACTTTAAGTTTCAAAAATGTCACCTTAAGCGACAATCAATTTTATCAACTTTGCCAAGATAATGAAAATTGGCAACTCGAAAGGACTGCCCAAGGAGAATTAATTATTATGCCCCCTGTCGGTGGATTAAGTGGTAAGCGAGAATCCGATTTGAATGCGGATTTGGTTATTTGGAATCGTCAAACTCAATTGGGACAAGTTTTTAGTTCTTCTACCATCTTCACCTTGCCCAGTGGAGCTAAACGCTCTCCTGATGTCGCTTGGGTAAAAAGCGATCGCTGGGACTCTCTGACATTAGAAGAACAAGAGAAATTTCCGCCGTTATGTCCAGACTTTGTGATTGAATTACGTTCTCGGACTGATTCTTTAAGTCAACTTCAAGAGAAAATACAGGAATATCTTAATAGTGGTTTGCAGTTAGGTTGGTTAATTAATCCTCAAGCACAACAGGTAGAAATCTACCGTCCTAATCAAACCGTTGAAATTGTTCAATTACCCACAACTTTATCAGGAGAAAAGGTTTTACCTGGATTTATTTTAGATATTCCTCTTTTCTGAAGTGGGGGAAATTTTTAGTGAAGAATTATTGCAAAAATCTTGACAAACCCTAAAATCATGTTAGGATTCCCTCAATTCAAAACTCATTAATTCAAACTCAATCCTTGTTAATTCGGGGCTTTCGGATACCTGGTACGGGGTGAAATTAAACAACTATTATTTCGTACCAAGAATTTTATCGTACTCAGCAACTTCTAGTTCTTGATGATCGCATTATTTCTCACCAAAACCCTTATCTTCAGTCTTACCTTCTTCATCTTCAAGTAATGCTAACTGAGCCATTTCTTGAAGAATACCTAAATCCATATCTGGATTAGATAAACTTTCTTGCCATTTTAACTCATTCTCGATATCTTCGAGTAATTGTTGTGCAAGTTCATCCTGAAGATAATTTGAGAGTTTTTGAGCTTCTTGGAATGCTTTTTCTAGTAAATGAGTCATAGATTCTTCCTGAGTTTGTCGCCCCTATAATATAACCAGAATTTAATTGACTCACAATCCTAGTCAGTTCGGGGCTTTCCGATACCTGGCACGGTGGTGAAGTAAAACGAGACTTAGATTTTTGGGGTTAGTGGTGGAATGTTTATTCGAGAGATGAACCCCTGCCAACAGTTTACTACCCCAGTGGCAACGGGTTGGGCTTGTCTTCTCCTTGGGTTTGCACCTTTGGCAAAAGCCTTTGTATATAAGCGATCGCATATAATAATTGATTATTTTTGCTATCATAAATCTATGAAATTAAAATGGATGGAGAAGATCGCTTTGTTGCTATTGGTTTACTAGATGGACGAGTTGTGGTTATTGTCTATACTGAACCTGATGATCAAACGATTCGTATTATATCTTTAAGAAAAGCATTATCATTGGAACGAAAATATTATGAACAATATCTCAAAAACAGATTGGAATAGAATTGATGGGATGAAAGATGAGGATATTGATATTTCTGATATTCCTCCTCTGTCAGAGGATTTTTGGGCTAAAGCACAATTGCGAATGCCTAAGCCTCCTGTTACGGTAGAAGTTGAAGTAGATCCAGAAACTTTTGCCTGGTTTCAAGCACAAGGAGAAACGGCACAAAAACAAATGTCTGTCGCGTTGAAAATTTATGTCCAAGCAAATAAGGCTTTTTCTTCATCAACAACTACTAATCGCTAAAAGTGGGTTGGGTTAAACGACAGTGCAACCCAACCCAATTATGATATTTGATGAACCCCAGCCAACAGCTTCAGGACTTACGCAAGCAGGCTATATATAGCGTGTCAAAAGTAGGCGATCGGATACCAATGATAATAGCAATCGCCCTCAAAAGTCCTAATTATTTATTTTCCCCCCAATGTTGGGGGCTAGGGGGCGAGATGGCTTGAAATGTATAGTGTTTAGAATGATCAGGTTATGAAGGATTGATCAGCAGTTTTAGAACAGATTTCTAAAGCAGCAATATTTGCCCCCTAAATCCCCCAAAATTGGGGGACTTTAAGAGGTTGTCCTGTTAAAGCGATCTCGTTTGAGTTACGAGCGCGATCGCTAACTCATTAGTACGCTACATATAGCGTAACTGCGTAAGTCCTG
>CAITND010000181.1 GCA_903893625.1 uncultured Oscillatoriales cyanobacterium | reverse complement strand
TTGGGGGACTTTAAGAGGTTGTCCTGTTAAAGCGATCTCGTTTGAGTTACGAGCGCGATGGCAGTACCGCCGCCTGTCGGCATCGCTAACTCATTAGTACGCTACATATAGCGTAACTGCGTAAGTCTTGTAATAATGGAATTGACCAAGATCCGTGATTATGCTAAAAAATCCCAACCCCGATTTTCTCCCCGTCCATCAAGATGATGAATTTTTGCCCCCGGTGAGTGGTTGGACAATTTTTGGGGGCTTATTTTTAGTGGGGACAGTAGCGATCGCCTTAACGATATCTGCCTTTACTCCCTTACCCGTGACCGTCAAAGCGACCGCAATGGTGCGCCCCAACGGAGAGGTAAAATTAGTACAAGCACCCACCGAGGGGACTGTTACCAAAATTGAGGTCAAAGAAAATCAAACGGTAACTCAAGGACAAGCGTTAGTCATCCTAGATGCTTCTCGCTTGAACACTCGTGAAGCTCAACTTCAGGGAAATGAACAACAAAATTTGCAACAATTACAACAAATTTCAGAACAATTAAACAACTTAAATCTACAAATAGATGCAGAAACAGAAAAAATGAATCGAGCTATTTCTGGCGCACAAGCTGATTATTTGCGGATGGGAAAAGAACATCAAGAACGGAGTTTAACCGTAGAAGCTCAAGTGAATGAAGCTAGGGCAAATGTGCAAATAGCGGAAGAAGAATGGCAAAAATCCCAAAGCGATCTTAAAGCAGCAGAAGCCTCTTTACGCGGTAGTGAATCTGCTTTAAAAATTGCTCAACAAAAAAGCGATCGCTATCAACAGGTTGGAGAATCTGCATTAGGTAAAGATCGATTAGAAGAAGCCCAATTTGCCGTTGAACAACAACAGGAATTAGTAGTAGAACGCACAGCCTTATTACAAAGTCAAAAACAATCTGTCATCCGCCAGTTAAAAGCAGTAGAATCGGCAAAAGCTAAGTTAGAAGCTGCCTTAGCTATGGTTAATCCTAGTGATGGATTAGTGACAATGGCGCAGGAAAAAATTGCTCAGGAAAAAGCGACGGGAGAAGCTATTTTAGCTCGTTTAAGTCAAGAAAAAAGTAGTTTATTACAGCGTCAAAGTGAACTAAAAAAACAATTAAGTAGTGATCAGCAAGAGTCATTACAAGTCCAAAGAGAAATTAACAAAACTGTTGTTTCTGCACCGATATCAGGAGTAATTCTAAAATTGAATTTGCGGAATCCTAATCAAACCGTTCGTGTAGGGGAAGAAGTTGCCCAAATTGCCCCTATTAATACTCCCTTATTAATTAAAGCCAAGGTTTCTACAGAGGATATTGGTAAGGTAAAAATCGGGCAAAAATCACAAATGCGGGTGAGTGCTTATCCTTACCCAGATTATGGGATTTTAGAAGGGAAGGTCATCGGGATTTCTCCTGATGCGATTATCCCACAAAACACAGGTGTTAATTCTATTATTCCTTATTATGAAGTCACCATTCAACCCGATAAAATTTATTTAAAAGATGATCCTAAGAATGCTTTACAATCTGGTATGGAAATCCAGGCGGATATTATTGCTAAAAATGAAACGGTGTTAACGTTTATTTTGCGGAAAGCGAGATTATTAACAGATTTGTAAAGTTGTAACCATGAGCAGGTGAGTGTGGATAACTTTTTTGTGCCTTTGTGTCTTTGTGGTTAAATTAAGCTTGATTCTGTTAGGATACCGGGGCGGAATTCTGGACTTTAAATGATTGAAATCGGGATTTTTGATGGGCGGAGCCCATCCTACGAAGGTTTAACCTGTCCTTGTCCCCTCTTGATAAATTCATGATCACTTCTGTACCCCAAGACTCGTAAAATAGTGAAGTTAAGACTTAGCTCCTGCAATTTGGGCAAAATTAATCCCCAGGAGTGAACTTTTGTTAACATCACCCCTATACACAAGCTGCATCATGGTATTGGCAAGCGAAATTAACTCGCCCTTGGAGAACTCTCAGTTTGATTTATCGGCTTATCTGACCCAACGGCAGACCCTGGTAGAAAAGGCTTTAGATGCGTCTCTTCCTCTGACCTACCCTGAAAAAATCTATGAGGCGATGCGTTATTCCTTGCTGGCTGGAGGAAAGCGTCTGCGACCGATTTTGTGCCTAGCCACTTGTGAGTTAGTCGGTGGGACTATAGAGATGGCGATGCCAACCGCTTGCGCCCTAGAAATGATTCATACAATGTCCTTGATTCATGATGACCTCCCGGCAATGGATAATGATGATTATCGCCGAGGAAAACTGACGAATCATAAGGTTTATGGAGAGGATATTGCGATTTTAGCCGGGGATGGTTTACTGAGTTATGCCTTTGAATTTGTGGCGACCCAGACCCCTAATGTTCCTGCTAATCAAGTTTTACAGGTCATTGCTCGTTTAGGTCGGGCGGTAGGGGCCGCGGGCTTAGTGGGGGGCCAGGTGGTGGACTTAGACTCTGAAGGATTAACGGATGTTTCCGAAGAAACCCTGACGTTTATTCATACCCATAAAACCGGGGCGTTGTTAGAAGCTTGTGTGGTCTGTGGTGCGATTTTAGCCGAGGCTAACGAAACGGAAATTGAACGCTTGTCTCGATATGCGCGTAATATTGGTTTGGCGTTTCAGATTGTCGATGATATTCTCGATATTACCGCAACTCAGGAGGAACTAGGAAAAACCGCCGGGAAGGATTTAACCGCCCAAAAAGTTACCTATCCCAGTTTATGGGGGATAGAAGAATCCAAACGTCAAGCCCAGCAATTAATTGCAGAAGCAAAAGCGGAATTATCTCACTATGGAGACCGGGCGATTCCTCTGTTAGCGATCGCAGATTTTATCACTAATCGCACTCACTAAAGCTATTTTTTTCTAGTTTATGCAAGATTTTTCTCAAATCCTCGATAACCAAGTGTTATGGGTTGCCCTGTTAGCCTGTATTATCGCTCAACTTTCTAAATTAGCGGTTGAGCTAGTGCAACATGGCAAAATTAATCTGCGGGTGTTGGTGACAACAGGAGGAATGCCCAGTTCCCACTCGGCTTTTGTGGGCGCTTTAGCAACGGGAGTGGGCAAAACGATGGGATGGGGAAGCCCTGATTTTGCCATTGCTGTTGTTTTTGCATTTATTGTTATGTACGATGCCGCCGGAGTTCGTCAAGCAGCCGGAAAACAAGCCCGAATTTTAAATCAAATTATTGATGAAGTGTTTGAAGAACACAAACAGTTAAGCGAAGAACGATTAATTGAATTATTAGGTCACACCCCATTTCAAGTCATTGTTGGTTTAGCATTAGGCATTGCCATCGCGTCTGTTGCAGAGTTAAATTGGCCTCTCAATTTTATCCAAGCATCACTGTAGAAACGTTGTCATGTAACTTTTCTAGGCATTATCACTCTTTACTATTCCCTATTCCCTATTCCCTATTCCCTATTCCCTATTCCCTATTCCCTCCTAAAACTAAGGTTTAATCGCAGGACTAATCACTGTCACCCGATTACTATCGACTAACATCGGCCAAAAGCCACGACCACTTAATTGTTTTAAGGTTGCTGTTGCTGCTTCAGCATCCGTTGTATATTTTACTAATAAATAAGGTCGCTGACCATAGGAAACTAAACCCACATCTCCGCCAATAACTGTTCGTAATTGTAAGGCTAATTCCGGTTGATTAAAATAATCCACTAAAACTGCATAACCTGACCCTAAAGGTTGAGGATTATATCCTGATTCTGGCTTAGAGGAGGAGGCGGGAGGGGTTTCTCGGACAACCGGGGTTGAGTTAGGACGCGGTACCTGGGTTACCTCCTGTTTAACAACATAGGCAGGTAACTTGACTTTATCTTGCAGATACGCGGCCCAATCTTCTGCAATCAATTGATCATCAAATCCTCCCACCCGTGTGACTAAATTACTCAAATAGCGACAAACTTCACTATTAATATCATTTGGTAACGTGCGCTGCACCAATTTTTGTTCCTCGGAAGTGTTACTAACAATCAATAACAGATATTCCCCAGGCTTTGGTGCTGCACACGTTTCCTGGGCTAAACTGGTTCGGACTGCTAAACTCCAACTTGTGACCGTTAGCAGACTAGAAACCAAGATGGCAGATAACCTTTTGACACCACTTTGACGCATAAACAGGAGGTTTACAAAAAAATTAATTGGGTTTAAAGCTCGTAAGTTATACTTAGGCTTTTATTGTAGTTATAATAGTTTAATGTATATAGGAACCAGTTGATCAAAAAGAATGAAAGCCCGGTATCGTTTTCGACTATATCCAACACTTAACCAAATTTGCTTTTAGCATTTTGTAGTGATTGTATAGCGATCGCTTAATCCTTTGAGTGTCATATTTTCAGTAATTGCGTCATGGGGAATTAAGACATATTTCCAAGATTTGCCACCGTGATTTAGCATATATTCTGAAGCATTTTGACACCATTGAACTGCGACATCTTTCTTGGCAAGCACTTGAGGATCGTCGATTTCATTTTTAGCTTTAGGTTCAAGCATATAGATAAAGTCTTCTGTTTCAGCAACAAAATCAGGTTGATATTCTGGATAGTCTCTATGCCATTTGTAATAAAGCTGAAACTGTCCTTTTGCGGGTTTAAACCATTTGATGGCATCACGTTCTAAAATTATCGCTAATATTCTCTCTGCTTCCGATTGAAATTTCTGTTCTGGATAGAGACATTTTGAAAAGCCTGTAAACAGATATTTAGACATATTGCTTTTATCGGGTGGCGAAGATCGATAATCACGGTAATTATTAGCGTTTGTAGTGTAGGCACTATCTTTTAAGGCTGTAAAACCTTTACTGATTTTAACTTCATAGCCTGTGGTTTCTTCCCAGAAATATTGTTGCATTTGGCTATGAATAAAATCGGCAATTTCCTTTTGGTAATAGCGTAAAACTTTGTGTGTATCTTCTTCTGATAAGTAGGTCATAAAATGACTAATGACTTGACCCGCAAGATCATAAAGTAAATCTGCATTTTCGTCATAGGAAATATCATCAAAATTAACTAAATTTTTGACAATATAATTTTCTAACTGTGATTCTTCAAAGTTTTCTTTGGTAATTCCCATAAATTCAACTTTATTCGTTGTTAGCGATTGAATATGTAATTCTTTGTTGGAGGGAACGGGATAATTTAAACCTGTGACATCTAGGGCAAAAGACCTGAAACCCGATCGCACTTCTCCTTTAGGAATAACCAGAATTTTAGGAATATTGATAGTTTTCTCAATGACTAAATCAGTTGTTTTGGCAACAATTGTTTTAATATCTGGAGGTGCTATTATACCCTCAATTTCCAGTTGTGCGGGTTGATATTCTCTAGCTACGGCTTCGCGCACCCTTGCTTGAACTTTTGGGGATGCAATATGGGCGGTGGTTGGGACTTCTTCAGGATGGTTTTCAAGCTTTTTGATTTCTTGGTAGGTAAGCTGTGCAATCTTTTGTTCTACAGGTGATTGAAATAGGGATGGTTGAATATTTTGGGGTTCGGTTTCAGGTAAATTATTAGGTAAATTAATCGTTTGTTCGGGCTGAATTCCTAAATCTTGGGAGAGTTGCGATCGCGAAATTACAGTTTGTGTTTTTTGCTGTAAGTCTTCATCTGTGAGGATAATTTGTTGTAAGCGGATTTGTGATTCTGGACGTTTTGCTTCATCAACAATTTCTTGGAATTTGTCATGGGCAATAATATTTAGACGATCAACAATTTCTACACCTGTACGCATTCCATAGGGCAAACGTAAGCCCCGTCCGATAGATTGTTCGATCAGAATTTTAGAATTTGCGGCTCTCAATGGTACAATAGTATAAAGGTTAGTAACATCCCAACCTTCCTTGAGCATATTAACATGAATCACGATTTCAGTGGGTTCATCGGGATGCTCTACTTTAAGCAATCTCTCTACCATTTCATCTTCTTGAGCGCCTGTTTTACTCGAATCAACTTGAATCACTTTATCTTTATAATTGCCGTCTGAAAACTCATCAGATTGAATTAATTCTATCAGTTTTGAGGCGTGGCTAGTGTCACGAGCAATCACTAACATAAAGGGTTTAACAATGTGTTTTCCTGTTTGAATTGCATAGGCTTTTAACTCGTTTTTAATATTTTCATGGAGATAGATACCGTCTTCTAGTTTGAGACGTTCGATGGCTTCTGGTGACATTGACGCCGGGTTAAAGTCTTTGCGAGTAACAACAGCAGGATCTTTAACAAAACCGTCTTTAATTGCACGTCCGAGGGGATAATCATAAATAACATTTTTGAAATTTTCGGGTTTTTTACTGGTTTCTATAGAGGGAGTCGCAGTTAATTCTAAACCTAATAATGGTTTTAATTCATTAATGGCGCGAACTCCGGCTGAAGCCCGATAGCGGTGGGATTCATCCATTAAGATTACCAGGTCTTTTAATTGGGATAAATAATCAAAATAGCTTTCGCCAATATATTCGGATAGTCGTTTGATTTTTGGGCTTTTACCCCCGCGCACTTCTGAGTTAATTTTGGAGATATTAAAAATATTAATTTTGCATGAAATTTGATCATCAAAAAGGGTTCTTGCCCGCATTTCATAGTTATCACCTTTGATGATTTCTGGGGGAGCGATCGCAAATTCAGAAATACCCGTAAATACATATTTTGAGGTATTGGGCGTAAAGTCGGTAATTAGTTTGTTATAAATAGTTAGGTTAGGGGCTAGGACAAAAAAGTTTTTGATCTCATAGGCTAAATATAAGTAACTAATAAAAGCACCCATAAGTCGAGTTTTACCAACACCTGTAGCTAGGGCAAAACATAGGGAGGGAAACTCGCGCTCGAAGTCAGTAAACGTGGTAAATTCGTTTTTAATGGCGGCTAAACTTGTTTCTCGATCTGCGATATTTGGAATATTTAAAAGTTCGCAAATACGATCAAGAATTTCTAAGGATTGGCGCTGGGGATGGCGCAGACTGAGACGATTAGCAATGTTATTAACAATTTGATTCATTGTATGTTATCCATATCAAATAGTGTTAGTTGTCCGAACTTGGGAGGTGCTTTTGGCAGGTTTTCAATTTTTAAACTGTAATCATCATGTCCCCATTCGCACCGTGAAAGAATTTGTTTAGGAATTTTTTTAACGGTGAGGTTGGGGAATATATCAGTTTTGCCTCGAAAGGCGGTACATAAAACGAGTAAACTGCGTTCTTGTCCTACTTCGTCTGCAAGTTGGGATAGTTGTTCGTGACGAAGATTTTGGGTGGTAACATAGATAAAATTCCGTTCGGTGGAATAGCCATGTTGCCAATAGAATGTGTCGGATGGTGAGTAGGTGAAACCTTCAATTTTGCAGAGTGCTTCGGCTAACATTTCGGCATTATAGGTTTTATTAATAATCCAGTTTCCCCATTTATCTTTTTCGAGGAGGGAGGGTGCAAGCTGATAGTATCGAAATCCGCCACCACCTTTCCAATTAAATGCTTTACTAATTCCGCCTTGATCTTCGCCATCAATTACTTTTTTAAGTCGGGGAATAATATGGGTATGACAATGTTCGCCGAGTTCAATCATAATCCAACGTCTTCCCATTTTATGTGCGACTGCCCCTGTTGTTCCTGAACCTGCGAAGGAATCAAGAATAAGATCGCCTCGCTTAGTAGCAATTTCAAGAACTCGTTGAATCAATCGTTCTGGTTTTGGAGTATCAAAAAGATTACCCGAAAATAAAGCTCTTATTTCCTTTTTGGCTTCATCATTATGACCAACATCTTTATGTTCCCACCATGTTGTTGCTGGCACAGAATCAGAAACTTCATTTAAGAAACGCTTAAGGCGCGGAACATTGTTTCCAGTAGTTCCAAACCAAATTCGATTATCTAGGACAAGTTCGTCAAAACGTTCTTTTGTAAATCGCCAGCTAGTTCCTTTAGGTGGTATATGTACTCGACCAGATGGGGAAGTAATTGGATATATTGCATAATCCCTAGCTTCATTGCGTAGTAAATCTCCTGAAGTCCAGACCCCACGAGGATCGTTATCAGGATTTTTATATCTTGCATCTTGTTCAGATGTTCTGGATAGCCTGTTGATTGTTATTCGCTCTTTGTCTTTAGCAAAAATAAGTACATAATCATGGGACTCAGACAAGAACTTAGAATCGCTTTTTGCTCCATATTTTTTTTGCCAAACGGCTGTTGAAATATAATTACTTCTTCCAAAAATTTCATCACATAAAATTTTTAAATAATGCGCTTCATTATCATCAATCGTAATCCATAATGATCCATCTTCTGATAATAAACGTCGAATAATCTCTAAGCGATCGCGCATTAAACCAAGCCAGATCGAATGTTCCACACCATCATCATAATGTTCAAAAGCTGACCCTGTATTGTAGGGAGGATCAATAAATACACATTTAACTTTTCCTGCAAACTCTGACTCTAAAGCCTTGAGAGCCAACAAATTATCCCCAAAAATCAAGCGATTATCAAAAATATCATTTTCACTCACCCGATGAGCAGCATGATAGGATTTGTCTGGATCTTCCAGCAAAATACGCGGCTCCAACTTGGGGCGAATATCTTTACCAATCCAGGTTAATTCTAGTCTCTGCTTTTTAGTCATAATTCATCTTTTTCTCAACAGTTAAACTGTAGGAATATTCAGATTTTTAATCTAATTATTACTGCAATCTAACTCTTGCATTACCCTAATCGTTAAAGGCACAACATCCGTTAAACTCTTAAAAAGTGATTGAAATTTTAGGTGAACCTTATTATTTTAAGTTTGAAAGATAAAAACTACTTTTGAAGACGAGCCAGAGAGTCATCCCTCTGGCTTAGTTTAACCCTTGTTCTCCAAGCAGGCAGATGTCAAAGAATGAAGCAACAGCTTTCATTGTACTGATCAGGGTCAACAATTGGATCGAGATTTTAACAGCACCAAAACCCCTAATGCTTAAGACGCCGTTGCTAAAGAAGCCAAAGGATCAGGAATACTGGCGGTCGGCGCTTGAAATTCTCCCGTGAGGACATACTCTAAACGCAATTTCAACCAGATCACCACTTGTTTATTCGTGGAGATAATTGCTACCGCAGGTTGAGGGCATTTGGCTTTAATCTCGGCCATTTCCGGCACTTCCAAAAAAGCAGGTTGCTGTACTAACCAAAAATCAAGTTCCTTTTCCTGTTCCTGATAGTTGCGGGCACGTTCGCGTAACACTTCTTCTAAGGGTTCTTCCTCAATCAAAAACTTGCGGCTGCCTAAAACGTAGTAATAAGTCTGCATGGTTAATCATTGTAAATGCTGCAATGGGGCGATTTTTAGGCTAGAGTTGCCCGTAAATCGCTTGTTTCATTTCTCGCACGGCTCGATCTAAGCCAACGAGAACTGCCCGACTTATTATTGTATGACCAATGTTGAGTTCTTCCATCCCTTCTAAGGCAGCAACGGGGTAAACATTCCAATAGGTTAACCCATGACCCGCATTCACCCGCAGTCCCGCTTCTAACGCCTGCTTACAACCAGTGGCTAAAATTTCGAGTTCTCTAGCTTGATCTTCGCCTTTCGCCCCTGCATAGCATCCCGTATGCAGTTCAATGAATTTAGCCTTGACTTGGGCCGAGGCTGCAATTTGTTGGGGGTTAGGATCAATAAACAAACTTACGGGAATTCCAGCTTGTTGTAATGTTGTGACTACATCGGTCATCCGAGGAATTTGTCCCGCGATATCTAACCCCCCTTCGGTGGTAATTTCTTCCCGACGTTCAGGAACTAGGGTAATGTAGTCGGGTTTGATCTCCAATGCGATCGCTACCATTTCATCAGTGGCGGCCATTTCTAAATTGAGATGGGTTCTTACCGTTTGTCGCAACAGCCGCACATCCCGATCTTGAATATGACGTCGATCTTCGCGCAAATGCACCGTAATGCCATCAGCACCCGCTAATTCAGCAATCACAGCCGCCGCCACGGGATCGGGTTCAACGGTGCGACGCGCTTGGCGAATCGTGGCAATATGATCAATATTTAGTCCTAGAGTCGGCAATTGTCTTCTCTCCTTAATAATTTGGGTAAAATCGGGGCAGGTTGTGATTATTTTTGAAGAATATTAAAGGTTAAATCAAACCCGCCCCAAGGGGATAAATTGGGGTTTAGCGAACAAATTGAGGCATGATTTCGGCGGCTGTAAATAAACCGTGAATCCCGCGCCGATGGAGTTGAATTCCCGCGTTTAAATAGCCGAAAGCTGGCCCACAAACGTTAGCCGCCATACTGGTTTCATCCCCTAATGTAAAGGTATGGGTTGAAATTTTCCCTTCAAAGGTTCGGCCTGTAATTTGAACGTTTGTGCTTAAGGGTTTTTTGGGGTTGCGAGTATCAACAATTCCACCAACAGTAACGCGATCGCGGGAACAAATACCCGCCAATTCTAACATAATATCATCGGCGTGTTCCATATTTTCTAAGGTGAGTAACCCGCCCGTTTCTGCTAACAAGGCTTCCACTTCAGCATCAGTCATCGCTCTAGCTTGTTCAATTGTATATCCGGGTAAATGACCAATATCTTCTCGAATAGTGGCGCGATAGGCTTCCCAGTTGGCAATACCGACTCCAAACGTAATTTTAACGCTATGAATTTCGGTATAACTTTGGGCGGCTAAAGCTGCTGCTGCGGTTAATAACCCCGGCGTTGCACCGCATCCGGTCATGTAGGTAATTCCGGCCAATTGTAACTCATCTTTGAGTTCTAATAATAATTCAACAGCACTGGTACGTTTAATTGCATCAACTAATACCCCTCGCCATCCTAAACGAATAAAGGTTTTAGCCACACTTGCCATAAAATCATTGGGTAAATTCGGCAAAGCCAGAAAATATCCATCAACGGCTGGGGCTGTTTTTACTAAATCTTCAATACTGCTATTGCTGAGAACACCATGAGGTTCTAAATATCCCACAGACCCTTGAGATTGATAGATCTCAATACAGCGATTGGGGTGCAGTCCTTCGGCATCATAAGCATAACCTTTTTGATCCGCCACAGCCACCCACTGCATTTGCTGTTTTGGGGCTAAAACTCGTGTTGCTGCTTGTCCTAAGCCTCCAAACCCCAAAATTCCTACCCGAATCGGAGATAAACCTGAATTAACTATTACTGAACTCATTACATCTGATTGAATTTAGACAATCTTCTATTATAAAGCCAAGATGGGAGCTTGAAAACTCAGTGTCTTCAGACCTGAGATGAAAAGCGACTCAGGGGGTTTTAACCCCCGTGAATATTTCATTGATTTGTGTTAGTATAAGGTAGGTCGAAACAGGAAATTTCTATGATAGTTTTGGAATACAAGGTTAAAGGCAAAGTCGATCAATACAAAGCGATTGACGAAGCAATTTGTACAACCCAATTTGTTCGCAATAAAGCGATTCGATATTGGATGGATAATTCAAGAGAATTGAAAATTGACAAATTCGCCTTAAACAAGTATTCTACAACTCTCAGAAAGGAATTTCCTTTTGTTGCCGACCTAAATTCAATGGCAGTCCAATCCGCATCAGAGCGAGGATGGATTGCCATTAGTCGTTTTTACGACAATTGTAAGAAAAAGATTTCTGGCAAAAAAGGATATCCCA
>CAITND010000180.1 GCA_903893625.1 uncultured Oscillatoriales cyanobacterium | reverse complement strand
TCTCCTGTTTTCGACCTAATACTATGTTAACATAAATCATGAGAATATTCACGGGGAATAAATTCCCCTGGGTCGCTTTTCATCTCAGGGCTAAAGCCACTGAGTTTTCAATCTCCCAGACTTTTCTTATAATACAGGCCATCCTAAACGAGTTGGTTGCTGATAAATTCGTTTTAAAGTATTAATATCTCTAACAGAAATAGGCGGTGGTTCTCGAACTTGGGAAAAATACATCACGTCTGTGGGTTCAGGACTATGACCCCAAATTCCTAACCCATGACCAAATTCATGAAGGACGGCGGCTTCAATATATTGTCCAGTTTGGGTCGGACTCAACCAAATTGTAAACCGATGGGATAAATAGGGGAACCCTTCGGGAGTATATTTAACGGAAACTTGATAACGAGTTTCTGCGGAACTCGCCCGTTTTTTCTGAGGGTCTAGGGGAGGATTTTTTCTAATAATTTTAATATCAGCATCTTGCGGTTGTTCAACTAAATTTAAGGGTAAATAATTATCCCATTTTAAAATAGCAGTTGCCACAATTTCTTTCCAATTAGAATTAGAAACCAGATTTTCAATATAAACTTTAATCGGAAATTTAGAAAAGACTAAATAACCAAAATTAGCGGATTCAATTTGATCAAAATAATCACCTTTATTGTTTAAATCCTTCCAATTTGCTAAACTTTCCGGTAATGGATGTGGTTTAAACGGAATTTTATCGTCAGTCGCAATTGTTGAAATCTGACTAATTAAAATAATCAGAACTGTTATTATAGCAGTCGCTATTCCGCTTAGGGTATAGATTCCCAATTTCGGGGGAATGACAAGCTTATATTTTGTCCTAATAGCCATGTTCGTACTGATAACTGATAACTGATAACTGATAACTGATAACTGATTATTTGATCCAACCTGCACTTAAAATAACAGTAATTCCCATAAAAACAATTGCTAACATCCAAGTAATGCGATTTAAGGTAGTTTCGGCACTTTTAGCACTGGTAAAGAGTTGAGCTTGTCCACCAATACCGCCAATACCATCCCCTTTGGGACTGTGGAGTAAAACTAAAATAATAATCCCTAGAGCCGATAAAGACCAAATTGCTTGTAATACTTGAGTAATCATGGTAAGAAGTTGATAATTTGAACGAAAAAAATAAACCGTCAAACCCTTAAGTTTAAACTATTTTTTTCAAGAATTGGGTTACAGTCGCATCCGTATTGGTGTTCGATTTTCTCGAACATCATAAGCGGCGGATTCAATTATAGAACGACCTGTCATTTCTGGCGGTTGAGGAATCCCCAAAATCTGTAAAATCGTGGGGGCGATATCCGCTAAACAGCCATCTGTCCGTAAGGGAACATCGGTTCCGTGACCCGGAATTTTGCGTTTTTCCCCTTCTATTAGGATAAAGGGAACGGGGTTAGTTGTGTGGGCTGTCCAAGGATTTCCTTCAGTATCGGACATATATTCAGCGTTACCATGATCAGCAATAATAATCGCCGTTCCTCCCGCTTGACTAATACTTTCTAACAATAACCCTAAACAGTGATCAACGGTTTCAATGGCTTTCACCGCCGCGTCTATCATCCCCGTATGTCCGACCATATCAGGATTCGCGTAATTAATTACAACTAGCGAGTAAATCCCCTTTTCAATTCCCTCAATCGCCACATCCGTTACTCCAGCCGCCGACATTTCCGGTTGTAAATCATAAGTTGCGACGGATGGACTAGGAATCAATTCTCGGTCTTCACCGGGAAAAGGTTGTTCTAAACCGCCATTAAAAAAATAGGTGACATGAGCATATTTTTCCGTTTCTGCTGTTCGCAATTGTTTTAACCCCTGTTCAGCGATCACTTGTCCAAGAATATTGTTAAGATTTTGGGGTTCAAAGGCGACTAAAACGGGGAAATGGGGGTCATATTGGGTAAAAGTTGCAAAGCTTAAGGGATGAATATAGGAACGTTCAAACCCTTGAAAATTTTGATCTACAAACGCCTGAGTTAACTCTCTAGCCCGGTCTGGACGGAAGTTAAAGAAAATCACCCCATCTTCCGCTTCCACCGCTCCAGGCGCAATCCGAGAAGGAACCACAAACTCATCGTTGATGCCTTCTGCATAGGAGGATAACATGACATCAGCAGCCGATAATCCATTACCTTCGCCATCGGTAGTCATGACATCATAAGCTTGTTTAACCCGATCCCAGCGTTTATCTCGATCCATTGCATAGTAACGGCCACTAATTGTCACAATCCGACCGATACCAATGGCATCAATTTGTTCTTGAAGTTGCTTAATATATTTAATCCCATCTTTAGGATTAGTGTCTCGACCATCCATAATGGCATGAATACAAACATCTCTAATATTTTTAGCTTTTGCTAGGTTTAAAAGTCCGATTAAATGGTCTAAATGGGAGTGAACACCGCCATCGGAACATAAACCCATCAGGTGTAATTTGCTGTTTCTCTCTAAAACCTGTTGACAAACTTGTAATAGTGCGGGGTTATTTTGAATGGTGCCATCCTCAACCGCATCGGAAATCCTGACTAACTCTTGAGGAACAATGCGTCCCGCACCAATATTCAAATGACCGACTTCTGAATTTCCCATCTGACCATCGGGTAAACCCACTGCTTTCCCAGAGGTGCGAATTAAGGTTCGCGGATAAGCTGTCCATAGACTATCCATTACAGGAGTATTTGCAACGGCTATGGCATTTCCGTCGGTTTGTTCACGATAACCCCATCCGTCTAAAATGATCAGTACAACGGGAGATACAGACTTTGGTGCCATGCAAAGTTACCTTTTCGTGCTTGTGGTGATTTCCGCATCCATCATACCATCGTGAGTTGGTAGAAGAGTGGAAATGGCAAAGAAAACAGTAGAGACGTGCCATGGCGCGTCTCTACTTTAAAAAATAGAAGTCGTAAAGTTAGAAAATAGAAGTCGTAAAGTTATTGAAGGTCAACAAGTTAGGGTTAACGTTATTCAGAGTCGCTAGAATTTGACCATTAACCTGAATCTGAGTCGAAGCATTGACTGAAGTTAGGGTCAGTTGTGCAAAGGTCAGACCACCATCCAGGACGATAATATCCACCCCAGGGCTGAAATCTGTGATCGTATCGGGGCCAAATCCTGAAACCAGAACAAAGCGGTCACTGTCTTCGCCTCCGGTGAGGGTATCAATACCTTCCGCCCCCACCAGGATATCGTTACCTTTGCCTCCGGTGAGAATATCGTTGTCTTTGCCACCATCAAGGGTATCGTCACCGTCATCGCCCCAGAGAATATCGTTGCCCTCGTTCCCGTCTAGGAGGTCGTTGTCCTCGCCTCCGTAAATGAGGTCATCACCGGAGTTACCGGAGATTGTATCGCGCTGTTCGTTACCAAAGAGGTTATCGTCACCGTCGTTTCCTTCTATTAGGTCTGTTCCCAGGTTGCCAAAAATCAGGTCATCTTCGTTACCACCTTTAATTGAGTCATTATCCTCACCTCCGTAGAGTTGATCTTTTCCATCGCCACCATCAATTAGGTCATCTCCTTCATTACCATTAATTGAGTCATTGCCAGCATCTCCTGCCAGGATATCGTTACCTAAGTTGCCAAAAATCTGATCGTCTTCATCCCCGCCACTGATTTGGTCTTTGTCTTTGCCACCCAAGACGGTATCATTGCCTTTACCAGCATCAATAAAGTCCTCACCTTGATTACCGTTAATGTAGTCATTCCCGTCTCCGGTTTGGATGTTGTCGTTACCTTCTAAGCCAAAGACGGTATCAGCTTCTGTTGTACCTGCTATGGGTTGATCGCTGACAACGTTGGCTTTTGGGGTGGGAAAGGCGATGGCTTTCACAAAACGGGTGGGGTCGTAGATATCCCCACTGGAGTTTGCTGGCAAAGTGTCAACCGTCAGTTGGAAACTATTTTCAACTGTAGCATTACTACTATCTTTAGCTGTAACTTTGATGTCAATATTTCCGACATCACTGTTAGTCGGTGTTCCGCTAAATGCTCCGGTTGTGGTGTTGAAAGTTAACCAACTGGGTAAAGTTGTACCATCCGCTAAGGTGGCGGTATAGGTTAGGGTATCTCCATCAATATCGCTGAAGTTATTAGCAATATTCAGATTGAAACTACTATCTTGATTGACGGTTTGGGCGGTAATAGTTGTTGTTGTTGGCGGAGTATTGATATTCTTAACCGTCAGTTGGAAACTATTTTCAACTGTAGCATTACTACTATCTTTAGCGATAACTTTGATAGCAAGATTACCGATATCTGCATTAGTAGGTGTTCCGGTAAATGTTCCGGTTGTGG
>CAITND010000179.1 GCA_903893625.1 uncultured Oscillatoriales cyanobacterium | reverse complement strand
TTTCGTTCACTATCTTGCGGGATAGTTTGTGGAGAAAATCTTCCCGACAGCGAGAGATTTTAGCGTGGACTTTAGCAACCTTTAATCGTGCTGTTTGTCTGCTATTACTTCCTTTTTGTTTGTGGGATAATTTCTGTTGTTTTCGTTTTAAGTTGCGTTGATGTTTAGCAAAGTGTTTGGGGTTGCTATACTTGTCCCCATCGCTAGTAATCGCAAAATGAGTTAACCCTAAATCAATCCCAATTGCTTTTCCCTTCGTTGATGGGTTAGGTATTTCCTTGCCGTCATCAACTAACACAGAAGCATAATATTTTCCATCAGGATTCTTTGAGACAGTAACGGTTTTAATTACGCCTTGAAATTCCCGATGGCGCAAACAATAAACCAACCCTACTTTACCAGGTAGTTTTAGATAATCCCCTTTAAACTTAACGCTCTGGGGATAACTGATTGATTGTCTGCTACGTTTGGATTTGAATTGAGGTAATCTTGCCCGTTTCTCAAAGAAGTTTTTGTAAGCTGTGGATAAGTTGAGAGCGACAACTTGTAAACACTGGGAATAGGTATCTGTCAGCCAAGGATATTCCTTTTTTAGTTGAGGTAACAATCCTTGAATCACTTTTCTGGGTAATCCTTTCCCTGTTGTTTTATAGGTTTCTTGGCACAAGTTCAGGGCATAATTCCAATACCAACGGCAACAACCAAAGCTTTTGGCTAAGGCGATTTGCTGTTCGGTATTTGGATAGATTCGGAATTTGTATGCCTGAAACATTGTCGCTTTCAAAACTCTTGGATATACTTTAACATGACATTTTTAATTTTGTCGGGATTGACAAACGCAAAATTAACTTGGGGGAGTCCATGTAACCCACACTGATTTCTGGTTGTTTTTTTTGTTTTGTGAAATTCAGTGTGGGACTTATAGCTCCCCCAAACCCCCTAGTAAGTTAAATTGAATTAGAAATAGACATCAATCTTGCTTCTTCCCGTTACTTTCAGCCAGTTTTGAGCTTCAATATAGTTATTCGGTGCTAGTTGAATTGCCCTAACCCAATATTCCGCCGCTTGCCGAAATTCCTGTTCAGCTTTGTCTTCATCTCCGGCTTCTTTGGCTTTTTCACCTTGATAATGGTAAATCACCGCAATATTATTTAAAGCTTGGGGCATTCGGGGGTTTAATTCAATGGCTTGGTGATAACGTTCTAAAGCTTCCTCATGTTCCCCATTGCTGGCATGAATTAAGCCAATATTATAGATAATAAAACTCCGATCATAGGGATCTTCTTCTAGGGTCAGAGCTTCATAGTAATTTTCTAATGCTTCTGCATATTCCCCGTCTGCTTGGGCTGACATTCCATCCCGATAATAGGCAAATGCTTCTTTAGCTTTTTGGTTTGTGGGCAGTATCTTGAGAATCATATCTGCCATAACCGTAAAGGTTTTATCAATAAAGTTATCGTTACGTTGTGATCTGGGCATAAAATTTTGATCTCCAAAGGTTGAGACTGGGAACTTCAGGATTTAAGGAAAGTTCCTTAACAGCCTATTGCCTAATATTACCTTAATCAGTCATCAGTCATCAGTTATCAGTAATCAGTGTAGAGACGTGCCATGGCGCGTCTCTAACAATCATAGTCAACCGTCAACGGTCAACCGTCAACAAACTAATGCAATGTTGCTTCCGCTTCTGTGAAGACGGGATAGGATTTGCGGATTTTGCGGGTGGCAGGAGTTGCCAATAAGAGAATCTTCTCCATCAACCAAGGGGCAAGACGGTTGCACCAAACGGCTAAATGGCTTTGCCATCCGACTAAAATTTCCGAGGTGTCTTTATCTAAACCCGCTACTAACACTTTGGCGACTTGTTCGGGGGTCATGGGAACTACCCAACGGAACAGTTTTAAGTCCCGTGTCATATCCGTGTCCGTTAAGGTCGGTAATAGGGCGATAACACGAATATTGTGGGCGGCTAATTCCTGGCGTAGAGCTTCTGTAAATCCCAAAATCGCGAATTTAGTCGCCGAATAGGTGGACATCGTAGGGGCTGCAATTTTTCCCATTAAACTCGATACATTAATAATGGTTCCCGATTTGCGGGTGGCCATACGTCGGGCAATGGCATGAGTAATGGTATACAACCCCATTAAATTCAAGGAGATTTCTTCTTGAACTTCTAGGAGTTTGGACTGTAAAAACGGCGTTTGGTGAGCAACACCAGCACAATTAATCAAAATCTCAATTGGCCCGTGAGACCGCCAAGCTTGAGCGATCGCAATATTGACTTTAATCGGTTGCGTTAAGTCCAGGGCTAAGGTGACAACTTCCACGCCCATCGGTTCTAATTCTGTGGCGAATTCCGCTAACCGTTGACGATCCCGTGCAACTAAAATCAGACGTTTGACCTGATGTTTGGCAAATTCTAAGGCAATTGCCCGCCCAATTCCACGAGAAGCCCCAGTAATTAGGGCTGTTTTTCCTTGAATGTTCATTGCGAAAACCTCCTGTTGGGGAGGAATTCGGTGTAATCTTGGCAGCGATGCAGAATCCAATTCCATCACATCCCAACCTAACAATCGTTAGGGACACCGATATTCCTCTGTGCAGCGTTGAAAAAATTTGGAAAAGTTAAAATTTTTGGGTCATGAGTGTAGAGATAAGTAATGGGTCGTGATTAGACAACACACCAGGTAATCTTTTTTCCTTAGTTCCTGGTTAATAGAGCGACATTGATTTCACGCATGGCTCAACTGTCTCCTCAATACGAGCATTGATTAGAAAGACCCTCTATGCACAATCTAACAACCCAAGCAATAAGTTGCAACATTTTTTAATAAAATTTGCTTAACATTACTTCATAATTGAGCAATATACAGGAGTTGTCAGGCTGTCTGATTCCTTACGGTGATGGAGTTAGGGAATATGAGTCGGGAGGTGAGCGTTCGGTGTTTGAACCTCTGCCCACCCCACACCGGAAACTTTAAGCCTGATAAACTATCTGTATCCATACAACGTCTATGTTGATACTCTAATTTCACGGTTGCTCATGCCATTGTCTGATACTCCAGAGAAAACGGTTCTTGATTTACACGCCGAGGCACATCGCTATATCGCCGAACAGCAATTTGATCAGGCGGTTGAAGTCTGTGCACAAGTCCTGAAACTACAACCTCGCTTTATTCCGGCTTATAGCACGATGGGGTTGGTGAAACAATTACAAGGGAAACTGGATGAAGCTAAATTTTGGTATACCAAAGCCCTCGACATGAAACCCGATTGGGTAGAAGTTCATGCTAATTTAGGGACGGTGTATTTTCAACAACAACAATGGCGGGATGCCCTACAAGCCTATCAAACCGCTCTGCATTTTCAACCGAATCAAGCCCGAATTTATCAGAGTTTATATACTGTTTGGATTAATCTCAATCAACCGGAAGAAGCGAATAATGCTTGGTATCAAGCCTTAATTTTAGAACCTGAATGCGTTTCGGCTCAAGATTATATGAATTTTGGGAAAACGTTAATTGAAAAAGGCAAATTAGATCAAGCTCTTGAACTGTATAGTAAGGGTGTAGAAATTTATCCGAATTTGCCTCAATCTCATTATTGGTTAGGAGAAGCTTTAAGTCGCAAACAACTAGGGAATGAAGCGATCGCAGCCTATAATCAAGCTATTAGTCTTGATCCCAATGTTAACTTATTTTATCAAAGTTTGGGAGATGCTTTAGTTCAGCAGAAAAAATGGGAAGAAGCGATCGCAAATTATCAAAAAGCGATTCAACTCAGCCCCGATTTTTCTTGGACATATCATCAACTGGGAAATGCCCTATCTGAACAAGAAAGATGGCAAGAAGCTACTGTCGCTTATGACCAAGGAATTGCTTTAAATCCTAAGTTTTTTGGTTCCTATTATAAACAGGGAGAAATTTGTTCAAAAACCGGAAAACTGGAAGAAGCTGTTGATTGGTATCGTCAAGCCATTGAGATAAATTCTGATGGATTTTGGTTGCATTTTGCCCTGGGAAATGCCTTGTTTGAAACGCAACAGTTTGATCAGGCTTTAGCCGCCTATCAACAAGCGATTGAACTGGAACCTAAGGTTGATTGGTTATATCCCCAACTCGGAAAAGTTTTCACGGCTCAACAACAATGGAATCAAGCAATAGATGCTTATTGCAAAGCCGTTGAACTCAATCCTAATAATCTCTGGTTGTTAGATCAATTAGCAGAAATCTTAATTGAACAGCAGGAAATTGAAACAGCTATTTCAGCTTATCAGAACTGTCTTAAAGTTGATCCCAAAGCTCATATTTTACATTACAACTTAGGGAATTTATACAAATCTCAAGGTCAATGGGATGAAGTGATCGCCTCCTATCAAACTGCTATTAATATTAATTCCAAAGTGGCTGAATATTATGGCGGGTTAGGAGAAGCTTGGTTAAAAAAACAAGAATTAGATCTAGCAATGTCATACTTGATAGATGCTTTAAAAATCAAGCCTGATCTATTTTCAGCCTATGAAAATATTGCTAAAATTCTACAACAGCAAGGAAAAACAGAAGAAGCCTTAAAATGTTATAATTACAAAGAATTGCCCTTATCAATTTTAGAGCAATATTGTTTTGTTAATCCCGATAAATTGATCACATCAGATTTTAGTTCTAATGTCACCTATATTCCAGTTTATCCGGGTAAGCAAATCTCTTTGAAACCCTCACAAACAATTTCTAAATTCCATCCTGAGTTGATTTTTGGTCAAGCCAGCACTAGAAATGCGTTTGTGGTAAAGTTAGACAATGGTAGAGTCTGGGGAGATGCGGCTACAAGTGCAATTATGACGGCACAGAACGAATTATTGACCGATATTTCTACAGGATGTGCTGAATTGGTTTTATCCTCTAATAAATTACCACCTGTACATAAAATTGATGGAACTGTTGCCTTTTTATCAGTGCGTTGGGGAGCGTCTTATTTTCATTGGATGTATGATGTTTTACCTCGTATTCATTTAATTCAAAAGAGTGGCGTGGATTTAGATAATATTGACTATTTTATCTTTGAAAATTATCAATATTCATACCAAAAACAAACCTTAGATATTTTAGGAATTCCAGAACACAAGATTATTCAAAGCAGTGATAAACCCCATATTCAAGCCAAAACAGTAATTATTCCTTCTCCTAATTCATCCCCAAATTATACAGCGACATCTGAATGGATTTGTGACTTTTTAAAACAGAAATTCCTTCCCGAAAGCTTTAAAAATGTAACGGCAAATCGTCGAATTTATATGAGTCGAGAAAAGGCAGCTTCTCGCAGTGTAGTTAACCAAGATGAGTTGATGCAACGATTAGAACTTCTGAACTTTGAAAGCGTTATTTTAGAATCGTTAACGATCTCTGAACAAGCGGAATTAATGGCGAGTGCCTCAGTGGTTTTAGCACCTCATGGTGCCGGATTATCCAATATTGTTTTTTGTCAACCCGGAACCAAGGTGATTGAGTTATTTACTCCCACCTATGTTCAACCTGGTTATTGGATTCTTAGTAATGTTTGTAAGTTGGAACATTACTATTTAGTTGGGGAACTTGCCGGGACTAAAACCAAACATGATCTGATGAATTCGGGATGGTTAGATATCCAAATTAATATCGATGATTTAATGAGTTTACTGGAGTTAGCCGGAGTGACAAAACCTGTTTAATTTTATGGATATTCTATCGGGAAAAAATCATGCAACAATCTGAAATGCCCAACAATTCTGTGATCATTCTATA
>CAITND010000178.1 GCA_903893625.1 uncultured Oscillatoriales cyanobacterium | reverse complement strand
GCAATTAATATTCTTAATCTTGGTAAACAAACTAGGGGAGGGCATCCCCGAAGTAACGCTAATGGACTGGAAACCTCTACTCCTCTTGGGGAAACCCTGGTCGAGCAAGTATCCAGGACGAAGTTAGAATCTCAGCGTCTTCAGACCTGAGAGTGTCAATATTTCGTCTAACTTCTGAGGGGGTGACTCGGTAACTCAGTGAATCCTGAGTTGTAATTTTTTGAAATAAAAATTTGTTAACTCTGGATCGGATTCATAATATAATAGAAAAAAAAATAACACTAAATTCTGGCTAAGGTCGTTCTCCTGAATCATCAGGAACATCTTCCGATCAATTCCTAGAGAGTAGTTGTTAAAAAACTGAACCCATTACCCTGTCTTGTTGCTTGGATCTTCCCTTAGTCCCTGACAAGGGGTTTAAAAATTGCCCATGGTCGATAGTAATGGATTAAAGGTATGTTTAAAAAAATTCTGGCTTCTTTGGATATGTCTGCTAACAGTCAGCCTGTTTTTGATCAAGCAGTAGAACTGGCGCTATCGAGTCAGGCTGACTTAATGTTATTGCACGTTTTGTGTACGGAAGAAGAAAACAGTCCTGATTTTGGCATCTTAGTGGGATTAAGCTACTATCCAACGGCCAATCAAGAATTGCTGTCTACCTATCAACAACAATGGCAAGAGTTTGCCCAAAAAAGTTTAGATGCTCTCAAATCTCGTTGTCAAATTGCCACGGATGCAGGCGTTCACACCGAATATACACAAACCGTTGGTAAACCGGGTAAAACGATTTGTGATTTTGCCAAAAATTGGGAAACTGATTTGATTTTAATGGGACGTCGGGGTTACTCGGCTTTGGGAGAGTTGCTCTTAGGAAGTGTTAGTCAATATGTGGTTCATCATGGGCCTTGTTCGGTGTTAATCGTACAATCCCATCCCTCTTAAAAATATCTTAAAATTTGTTGCCCCTGCCCTTGTTTCTAAAAAATGAAGTTTAGTGAACTGGTTGAAAAACTCAACTCTGAAATTACTTGTCATAGTTTGACCCAAAACCCCACCCTCAACCCCGATATTGATGGGGTGGCGGCGGTGGATGAAGCCCCGTCTGGAACCCTGAGCTATATTGAAGGCTTAAAATTTGCTTCCTTTGTACAGTGTTCCTCAGCGAGTGCGTTGATTTTACCCTTAGATAAATCGTTACAAATTCAAGCCACAGAACAGGGTAAAGCGTGGATTTCCGTGGCAAATCCTCGGCTCGTTTTTGCCGAAGCGATCGCTTTATTTTATCGACCCTATCAACCCCAACCGCAAATTCATCCCAGTGCGGTAATTGATCCCAGTGCCAAAATTGGATCAGAGGTTTATATTGGCCCCCACGTCGTGATTCAAGCGGGGGTAACGATTGGAAATCAGGTGTGTTTACATCCGAATGTGGTGATTTATCCAGAGGTAAAAATTGGCGATCGCAGCATTCTACACGCCAATTGTACGATTCATGAACGGGCTCAAATCGGTTGTGATTGTGTAATTCATAGCGGCGCTGTGATTGGCGCGGAAGGCTTTGGTTTTGTTCCCACGGCTTCGGGTTGGGTGAAAATGGAACAATCAGGAATTACGGTCTTAGAAGACGGTGTGGAAGTTGGATGTAATAGTACAATTGATCGTCCGTCCGTGGGAGAAACCCGCATCGGAAAAGCCACGAAACTAGATAATTTAGTTCATATTGGTCACGGTTGTACTATCGGACAGAATTGCGCCTTTGCTGGCCATGTCGGATTAGCGGGAGGTGTCACCGTCGGGAATGGGGTATTACTGGCCGGTCAAGTTGGTATTGCCAATCAAGTTAAAGTCGGAGATCGAGTGATCGTTACGGCTCAATCTGGGGTTCATAGTGATATTTCACCGGGAGAGATCGTTTCCGGCTCCCCGGCTCTTACCAATCGGCTTTATTTAAAGACTTGTGCGGTTTATAAACGATTACCTGAACTGTACCAATCCTTAAAAGCCTTAGAACGTCGTTTTAAAGATTCTTAGTTGTTCAGGGTGGGCTGTGTACAGACGGGTCATGGCGCGTCTCTACTGACGGTTGACTGATAACTGATAACTGATAACTGATAACTGACTAGGGTGGGATTTTTTGAAGTGTAATCACGGATGTATTGATCTGTCTTGACGGCGGATCTTTTTTAATGGTATGGGGAAGGGGGGAGGAATAATTTTTCTCAGGGGGAGAGGACTTCCTCAAAAAATTGCTTCCGGTGACTCTGTAGGAATAAAATCAAACGGCGATGAAATTTTCAAGACACCAAACAAGGTATGAGTTCAAGTACCACCGAATCAGTCTATCTTCCCATGTTCAATCTCAACGGGATTTTTAAGTCCCGTTTTTTTCCTCTGGGGAGAGATGCTGATTCCTGTATGGAAAGATTTGTAACTTAGAAAAAAAATATTTGTCAAATTGATGAATTTAAGTATATATTATTTTTTATAACTCCAAAAAGTTGAATTGGATAAAAATTACCTGCGTAGAGAACTAAGGAGATTAAGAACAAGATGAATAAACCTGCACCAACTCCCTTAACCGGAAAGGCTCTGCTTCAAAAAGTAAAAGAACTGTCTCATATGCCTCGGCGTGAAACAGCAAAGCTGTGCGGTTATTACAGCACCACAAAGGACAGCCAGGTGCGTGTCAATCTCACAGATTTTTATGACGCGGTGCTGAAAGCACGGGGTATTCCGCTTAGTCCCGGTGGTACAAAAGATGGTCGGGGTCGGGAAGCAACTTATATGGTGAGCGTTCACAAAAATGGTCAAATTGTGATTGGCTCAACTTACACCAAAGAAATGGGTCTTAAACCCGGTGATGAGTTTGATATCAAGCTGGGATACAAGCATATTCACCTGATTCAAGTCGAAAATGGGAAAGACGCCAGCAGTGGCGATGAAGAAGAGTAAATTCCCTCACCTGAGCCATTAGAATGACATTTTCATGGCTTGTAAATGCGCCAACCCTGATTAAAATTGCTATTTTTTTTGGGGTGTGGATGGGTTTATGGATGCCAATTGCTGTTATCACTGCGTTAGCTCTCAATTGGCGTCCTACTAGGCCCCTAAATGAAACCCAAAAGTTGATGTTGCTCGCGCCACTTTATGGAATTGCTCCCCTAATTTTGTGGAAAATTAGCCAAGTTGAGGGTCGATCCTTCTGGGATTATGGTTTAGCTTGGCGTTCGGAGTTTTTTACATCAATTTCCATTGGTTTCGGTCTGGCTGTTATCAGCCTAATCGTCTTATTTGGTTTTCAATTTACCCTCGGTTGGATCAATTGGCGACAACAACACTGGGGACAAACCGATCAACAGTCCTCTGGCTTAAATTCCGATCTTCCCCCTGAAAACGGGTGGATTGGGTTATGGCAAAAGGCCTTGATTTTGTTTCCGATTTTGCTAATTGCTCTCTGGATTAGCAGCACAGAGGAGTTAGTGTTTCGAGGGTTTCTGCAAAAACAATTACAGCAAGATTATTCAGGGTTTGTCGCGGCGGCAATTGTCAGCTTAATTTTCGCGCTCACCCATTTGGTTTGGGAAGTCCGCAACACATTCCCTCAATTACCCGGATTAGGGTTAATGGGGATGGTGTTGACCTTCGCTTGTTTTTGCAATGGGGGGTCTTTAGGACTTGCCATTGGACTGCACGCGGGTTGGATTTGGGGAATCACCAGTTTGGATACCGTTGTCGGTGTGAACTCCACTGGGAAGGTTCCCGAATGGGTGACGGGACTCGGAGGCAAACCCTTAGCGGGTGTCTTGAGCATTGTGATGTTGTTGGGGGTGGCTGGCTTTTTAGGGATATATTTCCTGTCTAATTTCCGGGTAACTTTTTAATCTTTTCTTAACATTAATATCAAAAAACTGTGTTTTGATCTATTTAGAGGGTTATGGGACATTTCAGTTGAAATCGTGGAACACCGTGAGTTAACCCATCAATTGGATCAGTTCTTAGTCTGTGGTTTAGGAAACCTTGGACAACATTGTGTATTTGCCCTTAAGGAATTTGGAGTTAGGGTGAATGGCATTAACCTTGTTGCTCCTACACACTGGGATATTCCCGGTATTCCAGAGCAGTTGGGGCAACTGGTGATTGGAGATGCTCGTCAGGAGTCGGTGTTAAAGCAAGCCAATCTTGATCAATGTCGCGCTGTGTTAATTGTTACCAGTCAGGAGCGGATCAATGCTGAAATAGCTTTGGCAATCCGTAAACTGAGTCCTAATGTGCGGTTGGTGGTACGCTCCTCGAAGGAGAATCTCAATCATTTATTAGCCGAACATCTAGGAAACTTTATTGCTTTTGAGCCCACCCAACTTCCGGCATCTGCTTTTGCAGTTGCTGCTCTTGGAACAGAAGTTTTGGGATTTTTCAGCTTGGATGATTCCCGACTTCAGGTAATTCAGCGTCAATTTAATCCGGGTGATTCCTGGTGTTATCGAGGCTCACTTCAAGAATTCAACAGTCGCACCCGGCGAATTCTTTGCCATCGTCGGGGGAGCGTTTACCCGATAGTTTCCCTCCCGGATTGGGAACCCGAAACCCAACTTCAAGCCGGAGATCAAGTCATCTATATCGAAGTAGCTGATCGCGCCTATACGGGTACTGTCTCTGTCCCCAATTCTGACTTATCTCCTGTGAGGAAACGATGGGGTAGATGGCGACGACTCCGGTGGGAAAACGTGAAGCATTGGGTGCTAGAGATGTGGCAATCTCAGCAACAGCAGCCTGTCCGCCAAGTGGCAATTGTTTGCGGTGCTGTGGTTTTGGCTTTGTTAGCGGTTGGAACAGTAGTCTTTGCTCGATACTATCCGGGAGCTACTCCTCTGGGAGCCTTCTACGGAGTAGCAATTCTGTTGTTGGGTCAATATGGTGAGTTATTTGGAGATTTTGAAATCAATCCCAATATTCCCGGCTGGTTGCAGTTTTTTGCCTTTGTCCTGACTCTGGCGGGGACTGCCTTAGTCGGGGTACTGTATGCGTTACTCACCCAAGGGATGCTCAGTACCCGATTTCAACTCACCCCTCGTCGTCCGCCCATTCCCCTTCACCATCATACAATTGTTGTTGGACTCGGACGAGTGGGTCAACAAGTTGTGAGACTGTTACAGGAGTTCCGACAACCCCTTGTCGGAGTTACATTTACCCCCCAGTTTGATCTGAATGTTTTGTCGGATATTCCGATTGTTAGAGGTAGTCTCAAGGAAACCCTCAACCAGGTGAATTTGGGAACTGCCCGGAGTGTGGTCGTGGTGACAGACGATGACATCTTGAATTTAGAAATTAGCCTGATGGCTCGTTCTGCTAATCCTAGCTGCCATCTAGTGATCCGCACAAAGGAACAGAGTCTTACAGATAGTCTTAACCGTTTGTTGCCGGGAACCCATGTCATTTGTGCCTATGGGGTGACAGCAGAAGCCTTTGCAGCAGCAGCGTTTGGGGAAAAAATTCTGGGTTTGTTTCGCTGTGGCGATCGCACCGTCTTAGTTACCGAATATGAAATTGAAGTCGGGGACACCCTTGATAACTTACTGCTCACCGAGGTTGCTTATGGTTATGGAGTGGTTCCAATTCTACATCAACGAAAAAATCAGCCCCCTCGGTTAATGCCTCCTGATGAGATTCAGTTAACAGTGGGCGATCGCATGGTGGTTTTAGCAACGATTGAAGGGTTGCGTGCAGTAGAAGATGGCATTTTTGTCACCGCAGCCCGTTGGCAAGTTCGTATTCAGCAGGCTTTAAGTGCTGAAGCTGTTTTTGAAGGGGCTAATCTGATTGTGCGGATTTGTGGTTGTCCGTTAAATGTAGCCAGGAATCTCATGTCAGACCTACCCGTCCTCTTACCTCGATTATTGTTTAAGCATCAAGCTTACCATTTGATTGTAGAATTGAAGCGAGTGCTGGTCATCGCTCAGATGATCCCCCCAGATCAGCCTGAAAACCACTATAAGTAAAATTAGCTTTCTAACTATAGCAAGTTTCCACGGCAGCTTTATGCAGCTAAGTTCATAGAAAAATGGGATAACCTGAAGATCTGTATTCCTGTGGCGTTGTACCACAGTAGAGAATCATGACAACCGCAACATCCTCTAGCCTGAGCTTTACCCCTGTTTATGGCCCTGTATGGTCGTGGCGCTATGGGAAATCCTTGGGTATTGATCCCATTGGTGAAATTTCGACTTGTTCTTTTAACTGCGTTTATTGTCAACTGGGAGAAATTGAAGTTAAAACCCAGCAGCGTCAAATTTATGTGCCGACGGATCAAATTTTACAAGCCTTGGCAAAGTTTGCTCCTTGGGATATTGATGTGATTACTTTAAGTGGCAGTGGAGAGCCAACTCTGGCGGCAAATTTAGGAGAAATTTTAATCGGAATTAAAACCCTGACGCAGAGCCCGACTTTAGTTTTAACAAACGGGACAACTTTATGTGATCCCCAAGTGCGAGAACAATTGGCTTTAGCTGATAAAGTCTCTGTGAAATTGGATGCGGTTTCGATCTCACAATTGCAACGGGTAAATCGACCTGTAACGAACCTGGATTTAACAGAGTTGCTCCGTGCTATTCAAGAATTCCGTCGCATCTTCCCAGGAGAATTGGGACTGCAAACGATGATTTTATCTCCTTGGTCATCCTCAGATCGCCAGGAATATCAACGTTGGGTAAAAGCGATCGCTCCGACAGAAATTCAACTCAATACCCCCACTCGTCCTAAACCCTTAAAACGTGAATTAGCGGGACGGGAAAATCATCCCTCACCCGAAAACCCACCGTATCAAGCCCAGAAACTAAAATCAGTTAGCACTTCTGTATTACAAGATTTTGCTCAAGAAATTCAAGAGCAAACGGGAATTCCTGTCCGCTATGCTCCGGGATCTAATTTATAGGAGGGAACAGCAAACACTGAACTGGGAAAAGGAAGGATAAAAAAATTTCCCCGCCTAGGTTTAAATCTTTTTATTTTAATACTTGATTTTTAAATCAATTTATAAATCTGCTCTTAAATTAATCGGAAAAGTCGAGCTTTTTTGATAACTGTTCTTGATCTTCCTTAAATGTATTGAAATATTAACAATGTTGCTGTTTTCGTAGAAAAAAAATAGTTAAACATGATAGGATAAAATCAGTTAAATTTGGAGAACATTTATGGCAAAAACAGTAATAGAAAAAACTTCAACGGCTCCCCTAACAGGTAAAGCTTTATTACAGAAAGTTAAAGCTTTAGGGAACTTACCCCGACGGGAGGCGGCTCGCCAGTGTGGGTATTATACCCAAACAAAAGAGAACCAAACTCGCGCCAATATGACCGAGTTTTACGATGCGTTACTGGCGGCTAAAGGCATTGCCTTAGATCCCGGAGGGACAAAAGATGGACGAGGAAGAGAAGCCAGTTTTCGAGCCTGTGTTCATAAGAATGGTTCCCTGGTTATTGGTGCAAACTACACCGAATCTATGGGGTTAGAACCGGGAGATCAGTTTGAAATTCGCTTAGGTTCAAAACACATTCATTTGATTCAAGTGGGTGGGAAGTCTGAAGAAGACTTCCTCGATGAAGAATAAACGCTTAACTCTGATTTAATGGGCTAAGGTTGGCTTGTCTAATTTTAAGAACCCGCATCCACAAGCTACTGTATTTTCAATTTTAATTAAACAGAAAACGTTTAATCGACTCACAAGCTAACCTTCCCCTTTAACGTCAGGAAAATCTTCCGTTTTTTTTAGGTTAATCTATGTCTATTATTTATCATCTGATTCAGGTTGAAACTGAAATAGGAATTGGGATCTATAATATTACACCTCAGATTGTAGAATATTTAAAATTAAGCAAAATTAAAAATGGGCAAGTGCTAGTCTTTTCTCGACATACAACCACAGCCCTAGCTATTAATGAATATGAAGAACGCCTGTTAGATGATATCAAAACCCATTGGCTAAAATTAGCTCCTCCTGATGCTCAATATCTGCATAATGACTTGCATTTGCGAGTTGTTCCTCCCGATGAACCGATGAATGCCCATTCTCATTTAATGGCGATGATGTTGAGTACCAGTGAAGTTATCCCCGTTGTGGATGGAGAGTTAGGGTTAGGGACTTGGCAATCGGTTCTATTCTTTGAGTTAGATGGGCCTAGAACTCGCACGGTTTCCATTCAAATTAGTGGAGAATAAACAGCAATGGAAACGAATCTCCAACTCACTCCCGAAGAATATAGGACTCAAATTGAACGGATAATTGCTATCTTAAAGGAGGATTTGCCGACTTTATTTGAACGAGATATTTCCTATGATATTTATACCTCCGATATTGATTTTATTGACCCAGTAAATCGGTTTAAAGGTAAGTTGAGTTATCGGATTATTTTTTGGACGTTACGGTTTCACGGTCAGTTATTTTTTACCGAACTGTATTTTGATTTGCATGACGTTCAACAAACGGCTTCCGATATTATTACTGCTAACTGGACAGTTCGGGGAACCCTGCGTTTACCTTGGAAACCCCAATTATTTTTTAACGGATATTCTACCTATAAACTAAATCTTGAAGGCTTAATCTATTATCATCAGGATACTTGGGATAGATCTCCTCAAGCGATTTTAAAACAATTCCTAAGCTCGTCGTTATAATCCCAGGTCGAAGAACCCGTTCTCAACGTTCGGTTTTACACACTATAACAAGTTTAAAAAGATTCGTTACAGTAAAAAATAAGAACAGAAAACAATACAAAAATAAATTATTTGATCGAACTATGACAAATCCTGTATCTCACCGTCAATTATCTGGAAGTAACGTATTATGGCAATATGTTCAATCAATGGAACCGGAAACCATTGCTAAACTGTCTCAACCGGAACCAGAAGTTGCTCAAATTATGGAAAATAGCTTAATGCAAATGTTAGGCGGTTTACCTTCAGAACATTTTGATGTTGCTATTACCACCAACCGTGAGGATTTAGGTCGTCTTTTAGCATCCGCAATGATGAATGGTTATTTTCTCTACAATGCTAAACAACGCCTTGAGTTTGAAAAGTCCTTATCTCATGCTTCAGATGCTTGATTTCTCCCCAAAAATTGCTAAAATTAAAAGTAGAAACTAGGTTTCTAACCTTTGTTAAAAGGATAAAATCAAAATTTTGGGTTGAGAAACCCGGTTTCTGAGATTGTGTTTGTAAGTTTTGACATTCTATGATAATGATTCTGATCAATTCCTTCCATACCTGTTGGTGTGGGAGGAAAAGTCTATTACAATTTAATTTTATTAATATTTACCTGTGAACAATTCTACTCAATCTGATCCCTTAATCGTATCGAATGAGCCATCTCTCCTTTTCTGTCCTGAATTGCTTCTCCCCATCCCGAAAAAACAGGCTTTTCAGAAAGTGTTAGAACATCACACGGGAGAACGTCAATTAATTATTATACAAGATTTTCCCGACCCCGATGCTTTATCTTCAGCTTGGGCCTATCAATTAATTGCTCAACAATATAATATTGAATCTGATATTGTCTATGGGGGAACCCTCAGCCATCAAGAAAATATTGCTTTAGTTAAATTAACCAGTTTACCGATACATCGATGGCCGTTAGAAATGGCAAAAACCAAGGATTTATCCGTTTATTCCGGTTGTGTTTTAATTGATAATCAAGGTACAACCAGTCAACTTATGCCTTTAGTAAAAACAGCTAATCTGCCGATTACGGTATTAATTGATCATCATAGTTTACAGAAGGATTTACATCCCGAATATGCTGATATTCGTCCTCAATTTAAAGCAACGGCTACGATTTTAACTCAATATTTACAATCGGGGTTTTTAGAACTTGATAGTAACAATAGTCAACATATTAATTGTGCAACAGCGTTAATGCACGGGTTACGGTCAGATACGAATCAACTTCGACAAGCAACCCGTGAGGATTTTTTAGCTGCGGCCTATTTAAGTAATTATTATGATGCGAGTTTATTAGATTCTGTTTTGCGTTCTTCTCGGTCTAAACGGGTGATGGATGTGATAGAACGAGCGTTATCTAATCGTCAAGTTTTAGATAATGTTTCGATTTCAGGAGTAGGTTATTTACGCGCATCTGACCGAGATGCTATTCCGCAAGCGGCTGATTTTTTATTAACTGAAGAAAACGTTCATACGGCGGTTGTTTATGGATTAGTTCATGATGATTTTAATGAACTGGAGATTATTGTGGGTTCGTTGAGAACGAATAAAATCACTCTTGACCCAGATGAATTTATTAAGGAAGCATTCGGAACAGATGTAACGGGTAAGTTTTTTGGCGGTGGAAGAAGTCAAGCGGGAGGGTTTGAAATTCCGTTAGGGTTTCTTTCGGGGTTTAATGAAAATAAAGACTATGCGGAGATAAAATGGAAAGTCTTTGATGCTCAAGTCAAACAAAAGTTATTACGTTTAGTGAATCCTAATTAAAAGGTTTAATCTGTTTTTGCTTATTCCTAAACATCCGACTGAATGGATGATTTGATGTTTTTCACGAGGCTTAGGCTAAGGGGTTGACATTTCCTAAACTTCTATACTATAGTTAAGATAGTGTGGCTTATATTATTAGAAACAGAATCATTATTCATTGTAAAAAGGAACCACAATGAAAAACAGATTATTACGGTGTTTTATAAAACAAGAAAATAATCAATGGGTGGCTGTTTGCATAGATCTAAATTTAGCCGCTCAAGCAGATACCTGTAACGATGCTAAATTAAAACTAGAAGGGATGATCAATTTCTATATTCAAGAAGCTTTGACAGTAGATATTGACTATAAAGAGCAATTATTATCTCGTAAAGCTCCTTTCTCTCTCATTTTAGAATACTATTTTGCAGTTTTGCTTAAAAACTTGCCTGCTTTTAACCCTGCTCATTTTCAGATTTTTTCTGGCGTTTCACAGTCTCAAGTGGTTTAGGAGAAGATCTTGGGATTTTTTACAAAGTTTGCGCCGCCAATCTGTAAGCAAGTTAAAACAGCCCTTAAAAATATGGGTTTTGAACCCCAAAAACAAGACGGAACTTCCCATGAACAGTGGAAAAAAATTGTTAATGGGAAATTATATAAAGTTACTGTTGACTGTCCCAAAGCTCCATTTAGCAAAACCCTAGTTAAGTCCATGGCTGCCCAGGCTGGAGTATCCAAAAAAGTCTTTCTGGAATACTGTTTTGATAAAAAATTAAAAGATGATCCTCATCAGTAAAAAACCATTTTTTGTCTTCCCTGGATGGTAACTTTGCTCTTTATCCCAAAGGCGGTTAGTGAATTTTTTTTGAGAATTCTCCTGATCAGAATCAATAGCAAAGGAATAAACAGGAGTAGATGCACCCTGATGGTTTTCCTTCAACTTCGGTTGAGGGATTTTTTTTGAGAATTTTCCTGATTAGAATCAATAGCACAAGAATAAATAGGTGTAGATGCACCCTGATAGTTCCCCTTCAACTGCGGTTGGGGGAATTTTTTTTGGGAATTTTCCTGATTAGAATCAATAGCACAAGAATAAATAGGTGTAGATGCACCCTGATAGTTCTCCCTCAACTGCGGTTGGGGGTTTTTGTTTGAGGGGGATTTACACAGAAACCGAATTTCCTGGGTTGTAGGAGTAAAATTCTGGTTTTTTAGATTTTATGGACATGGACTCAAAGGTTTAAAGTTAATGATGTTCAAAAATACCTTGAAATTGCAATAAATCTAAAGTGACAATCACAGGTAAACAGGAAAAACATTGTTGGGCGAGTTCTAAGCGGTCTTCCCGTTCTAACATCGATACTAACTTTTTCTGAACGTTTAATAAATAGCGGACATCATTGGCGGCATAGTTTAATTGATTTTCAGATAGGTTACTCGCATTTCCCCAGTCGGAACTTTGGGAAGTTTTATCGAGTTCGACTTTTTCTAATTCTTGGACTAACTCTTTGAGTCCGTGTTTCCCGGTATAGGTTCGGACTAATTTACTGGCAATTTTAGTACAGAAAATGGGATTAACTTCAATTCCTAAGTAATAGCGAATAGTAGCAATATCAAAGCGAGCAAAATGGAATACTTTGAGAATAGTCGGTGCTTCTAAGAGTTGTTTTAAGTTCGGTGCTTCTTTTTGACCCTTAGCAATTCTAATGGCGGTGACTTGACCTTTAGGGTCACAAATTTGAATTAAGCAAAGACGATCTCGCCAAGGTAATAACCCCATTGTTTCAGTATCTACTGCTAACGCATCGGCCGTTAGATAGTCAAATAATAACGTTTCAGAAATATCCCCATCACAAACTTGAAAATTAGACATATTTTATTACAAATAATTTTAATTGACTTTACCCTGTTTTTGAAAATATAGCAATGAGTAGGCTAGTGTTTACAACTTCTTTTTATCTTCGTGTCTTTGTGTCTTTGTGGTTAAAATAGGAGTGCGAACTGCTATCAATCAATTCCCAGCTATCTTTTTCTAACAAAAATCTGAGTAAAATAATACTCTCCTTTGGCATTTCTGACAATACCCATTCCCGTTAAATCATATTTTCCTACGATATTGCGTTGATGACTTGGACTTTCTATCCATCCTTGAACGGCTTCTTTTCCAGGGTCAGCATAACCGGAATTAAAGGCGACATTTTCAGCAATTTCTTGCCAACGAACAACCTGACGAACAGCCTGAAATCGAGCTTTTGACCCCCCATGACCAAAGGGAACTTGACCATTCGCCATTGCTTGGCTATGAATACGACATTTTTCACTAATTTGAGGGTCTAGTTTTAAGGGCGGTAAATTTTTAGAAGCGCGATAATCATTGACTTGTTGATAAACGGATAATTCTAATTGCGCCAGATTAGAATTATTGGGGCTAACAATCGGTGTCACTTTCGGTAGGGGTTGTACAATCGAGTTGATTTCTGATAAAAATGTACACCCTCCCAATAAGAATACTATTCCCATTAACGGTAATTTAAACATCGTTGATTTTAGCAATATTGTTGACGCGGTACAGTTGCGACAGGGAGAAACTTGGTTTTCGAGAAATAGCGATCGCTTTTTAGTTTACAGCACAAATCGTGAATTTTATCAATATACCTATATGTGGCTTCCGGTTTCTGTCCCCAAATTTGTGCAGGATAGAGCAGAAAATTAGTCAAATAGAATTTTTAGAAATTTATCTAAAGATTTAGCGGGTGTTTCTTTCCTCCAAACGGCAGTGGATCGGGCGTAGTATAGGGGATGGTGTAGCTTGACAAACACCGTTTGGGGATGGGGCAGTGCTTCTGCCTCACTCGGCATAATTGCTACCCCTTGCCCTGTGGCAACCAAAGCAATCATTGAGGCATGACTATCAGCAAACAGATGTAGATTCGGGGTAAAGCCAGCGCAACGGCAAACATCGTGGATACGATCATTTCGCCCTGGAAACGTTTCTTCAGACATCCCGATAAATTTTTCAGATGCAAGTTCAGCGAGATTAATTGAGGATTGATCTGCAAGCGGATGTTTATTAGGTAGCAGAGCAACAATAGGCACTTTCTTAATACATTTGATCATAAATTCTGCTTCTAAATTATCGGGTGGATTACCCATAAAGGCAATATCAATCCCGCCATCTCGCAACGCTTTAACTTGCTCACTTGGCGACATTTCCCGAAAACTTACAATAACTTGAGGATAGGCAAGTCCAAAGCTCTGTAGGGTTTGACCTAGAAAACTCTGGAGGATAGTTGGGATATAGCCAATCACTAAAGGTTGATCTTGATTGGTGTAATGAGCCTTGATGGTTTGCACAGAAACATAACTACGATTCAAAATATCTTTGGCTTGTTCGAGAAAAAATTTCCCTGCTTCTGTGAGTTTTAATCCATCAGATTGTCTTAAAAAAAGCATAACGCTCAGTTCACTTTCAAGATCTTTGATTTGGCGGCTTAACGCAGGTTGTGAGATATACAACCGGACAGCAGCACGGCTAATATTAAGATCTTCTGCAACCGCAACAAAATATTTAAGATGACGTAATTCCATAAACACCCTAAAAAAACACGGTATGCTTTATAATTATAGCTCTATTATTTTTAAGCATACCTATCTCAAAAAAAAATCAATACAAGCATGGTAGATTACCTACATTCCTGATTTTTTAAGGACTCGAATTCATGTTTAAAGTATTTAAAGGGTTTTGTTTAACAATTCTTTTAGCGGGTGTTCTACTATTGACAACTGGGACATTTTCTGTCTCAGCACAAAATGTTGATATTCAGATCAAAGATGTTCCCCCTCAAGTTTTGCTTTCTGCTAAACGGGCACTTCCTGATGCTAAATGGACAAAAGCTAACTGGGATTTGGGTGATAATGGCTTACCCGTCATTGAAATTGAAGGCACTCTAAACGGGAAAAAAGTTGAGGTCGATGTTTATACCGATGGTGGTATTGAAGAAGTAGAACGTGATATTTCTGAAAGTGAAGTTCCTCCTGCGGTAATGACAGCACTGAAGAAATATGTACCTACATTTCAAATTGCTTCGGTCAATAAATCTGAAACCAGTGGTGTTGTTGATCGTTATGAGTTCCGGGGTTCCGATGGTCTGTCTGTTAAGATTGGAGAATTCGGTCAGCGAGTCTTGATCACATCAGAAGATGCTGGTCGGTAACAATTAGAGACTAATAATATTTTCCTGCCCACCTCAGTCAGTGGGCGGGAAAATTTAAGTTTTACCGGATCTAAATCCGTCTTTACTCTTGCATTCCCTAAATCATCGGGTGGATTACCCATAAAGGCAAATAAATCTTAGAACTATCAAGGATTATACCTTAAAAATACATTTGATTAATGTTTAAATTTAGGAATCTTATAAAATAGGAATTGTGTTAGCCCTGAGTTAAGCAATAGCAGGATCAAAGGTAATTATATTGAGGTTAAGATCAGGTTACTTTAAGATAAAACATACCTAAAAAGTCCAATCCGTAAAAGTTATACCCCTATAACTTTTAAGCATATACATCTAAAAAATAACAAAGGATGCTATAATGCTACCCATGTATTTAGTTTTGAGGTTTTATGGCTACATTTAACCAAACTGTGCGGCTCGACATAGAAAATCTTGGTATACCTGTTCAAGGTGGAACAGTTAGCGATGTTATACTCAGGATTGATCAGGTTAACGATTTAAAAAGTTTCCCCGATATTATCCCCGTTACCAACTTTGTTAAAGAGTTTCTGACGAATTATCCCAATCCCAATGATTTCTATCAAAATATCAGCAATAATTTAACTAAAGCAATTATTAATAGTGCCCAAACCCTGGGAATTGCTGGAACATTTGACGCTCTATCCGTCGAACTTCTCCGTGAACCCGTTGGTGTGTTACCCTATCCTTTTGTTAGTCAATCTATTCAAACTGCAACAGGAAATTCTGATCAACTTGTGAAACT
>CAITND010000177.1 GCA_903893625.1 uncultured Oscillatoriales cyanobacterium | reverse complement strand
GAGTTTACTGGAGTTAGCCGGAGTGACAAAACCTGTTTAATTTTATGGATATTCTATCGGGAAAAAATCATGCAACAATCTGAAATGCCCAACAATTCTGTGATCATTCTATATCAACAAGCTTCTCGTTATCTGGCTCAACAGCAATATGAAGAAGCGATCGCAGTTTGTCAACAAATCTTAAAATTACAACCCAATTTTGCTTTAGCCTACAGTACAATTGGGTTAGCTAAACAATTACAATGGAAACTGGATGAAGCCAAATTTTGGTATACCAAAGCCCTAAATTTTAAACCTGATTGGGTGGAAGTTCATGCTAATTTGGGGACGGTTTATGTTCAACAAAAACAATGGCAGGAAGCACTGCAATCTTATCAAACAGCCCTGCATTTTCAACCGAATCAAGCCCGAATTTATCAGGGTTTATATACCGTTTTAATTAATCTGAATCAACCGGAAGCAGCCCATGATGCTTGGTATCAAACTTTAATTTTAGAACCTGAATGCGTTTCGGCTCAAGATTATATTGATTTTGGGAAAACGTTAATTGAAAAAGGCAAATTAGATCAAGCCCTTGAACTCTATAGTAAGGGCGTAGAAATTTATCCAAATTTGCCTCAATCTTATTATTGGCTAGGAGAAGCTTTAAGCCGTAAACAACTAGGGAATGAAGCGATCGCAGCCTATAATCAAGCTATTAGTCTTGATCCCAATGTTAACTTATTTTATCAAAGTTTGGGAGATGCTTTAGTTCAGCAGAAAAAATGGGAAGAAGCGATCGCTAATTATCAAAAAGCGATTCAACTCAGCCCGGATTTTTCTTGGACATATCATCAACTGGGAAATGCGTTATTTGAACAAGAAAAATGGCAAGAAGCCACAGTAGCTTATGACCAAGGAATTGCCCTAAATCCTAAGTTTTTTGGTTCCTATTATAAGTTAGGAGAAATTTGCTTTAAAACAGGCAAACTAGAAGAAGCAATTAATTGGTATCGTCAAGCAATTGAGATGAATCCCGATAGTTTTTGGCTGCATTTCACATTAGGAAATGCCTTATTTGAAACACAACAGGTTGAGGAAGCTTTAGCAGCCTATTATCAAGCGATTGAACTGGAACCTAATGTTGATTGGTTATATCCCCCACTCGGAAAAGTTTTGACAGTTAAACGGCAATGGGCCAAAGCGATTAATGCTTATTGTAAAGCGGTTGAACTCAATCCTAATCATCTTTGGTTGTTAGAGAAATTAGCAGAAACCTTAATTGAACAGCAGGAAATTGAAACGGCGATTTCAGTTTATCATAACTGTCTTAAAGTTGCTCCCAAAGCTCACCTTTTGCATTACAATTTAGCGAACCTGTATAAATCTCAAGGTCAATGGGATGAAGCGATCGTAAATTATCAAAAAGCGATTCAACTCAGCCCCGATTTTTCTGGAGCATATTATCAACTGGGAAATGCCTTATCTGATCAAAAAAGATGGCAAGAAGCAATTGATTGGTATCGTCAAGCGATTGAGCTTAATTCTGATGCTTGTTGGCTGCACTTTACATTAGGAAATGCCTTATTTGAAACAGAACAGTTTGATGAAGCTAAAGCCGCTTATCAGCAAGCAATTGAACTGGAACCTAACACTGATTGGTTATATCCCCCACTCGGAAAAGTTTTAACCGCCCAACGACAATGGGATCAGGCGATTAATGCTTATTGTAAAGCGGTTGAACTCAATCCTAATAATCTCTGGTTGTTAGAACAATTAGCAGAAACCTTAATTGAACATCAGGAAGTTGAAACTGCGATTTCATTGTATCAGGAACGTCTTAAAGTTGCTCCTCAAGCTCATATTTTACATTACAATTTAGGCAATTTATATAAATCGCAAAGTCAGTGGGATGATGCGATCGCATCTTATAAAAATGCCATCAATATTAATGCTAATGTTGCTGAATATTATGCAGCGTTAGGAGAAGCGTGGTTAAACAAACAAGAATTAGATCAGGCAATTTTCTACCTGATGGAATCTTTAAAAATGAAGTCAGATTTATTTCCAGTTTATGATAATATTGCTGAAATTTTACAGCAGCAAGGAAAAACTCAAGAGGCTGTAGATTGTTATAATCATAAAAAATTGCCTCGATCAATTGTAGAACAATATTGTTTTTTTAATCCCGATCAATTAATTACATCAGAGTTGAGTTCTAATGTTACTTATATTCCGGTTTATCCCAGTAGCCAAATCTCTTTGAAACCCTCCCGAACAATTTCTCAAGATCATCCAGGGATGATTTTTGGTGGAGCAGACACTCGAAATGCTTTTGTAGTGACGTTAGACAATGGCAGAGTTTGGGGAAATGCAGCTACAACTGCAATTATAACGGCACAAAACGAGCTATTAACTGATATTTCTACAGGATGTGCTGAATTAGTTTTATCCTCGAATAAATTGCCACCTGTATATAAAATTGATGGAACGGTTGCCTTTTTATCAGTTCAATGGGCAGAGGGTTTTTACCATTGGATATATGATCTGTTACCAGGGATTCATTTAATTCAACAAAGCGGTATTTCTTTAGACAGTATCGATTATTTCGTTTTAAATAGTTATCATTATGCCTTCCAAAAAGAAACACTACAGAAATTAAGTATTCCCGAATCAAAAATTATTGAGAGTCGTCATCAACCTCACATTCAAGCTAAAAAAGTTATTGTTCCTGCACCTAATTTTTACCATGTAGCGTCTGATTGGATTTGCCAATTCTTAAAGCAACAGTTGGTTGATCAAGATGTTTACAAAATCCCGGCAAATCGTCGCCTTTATATCAGTCGAGGACAAGCAAATCATCGCCATCTTCTGAATGAAGATAAGTTACTGCAAAGTTTAGAACCATTCAACTTTGAGACTGTTGTACTAGAATCTTTAACGATGGCTGAACAAGCTGAATTAATGGCGAGTGCATCAGTGGTTTTAGCACCTCATGGTGCGGGATTATCCAATCTTGTTTTCTGTCAACCAGGAACTAAAGTAATTGAATTATTTGCCCCGGATTATGTGATACATTGTTATCGAATTATTTGTAATATTTGTGATTTAGAACATTACTATTTAATTGGGGAAATTATAGAGGATAAAATAGGAAATGCTCCGATGGATTTAATCAGGTTGAATATACAAATTAATATCGATGATTTAATCTGCTTACTAGAATTAGCTGGAGTGACAAAACCTGCTTAATCTTATAGATATTCTATAGAGACAAAAATCATGCAACAATCTGAAACACCAAACAATTCTGTGATCATTCTATATCAACAAGCTTCTCGTTATCTGGCTCAACAGCAATATGAAGAAGCGATCGCAGCTTGTCAACAAATCTTAAAACTACAACCTGATTTTGCTTTAGCTTACAGTACAATTGGGTTAGCTAAACAATTACAAGGACAACTAGACGAGGCTAAATCTTGGTATAAAAACGCCTTAAAACTGCAACCGAATTTGGTAGAAGTTCAGGCTAATTTAGGGACAATATATCTTCAGCAGCAACAATTGGAAACCGCTTTAAAATACTATCAAATTGCCTTACAGTTAAAACCTGATTTAGTTGGTATTTATCGAAATTTACATACAGTTTGGATGAATTTAAACCAACCGGAAAAGGCGACAGAATGTTGGTATCAAGTATTAATTTTAGAACCCCAGTCTATTCCACTTCAATCTCATATTGATTTGGGCAAAACCTTAATTTCTAAAAGTCAATGGGAACAAGCAATTTCGCTTTATTTAAAAACCTTAGAAATTTATCCCAACTCCCATCAAGCTTATTATTGGTTGGGAGAAGCATTCTCTGGAAAACAACAATGGCAGGAAGCCGTTAACGCCTATCGTCAAGCCATTAAAATTGAGAATAATATTGATTGGTTTTATCCCAAATTAGCAAAAGCTTTATTAGAAACTCGTCAATGGTATGATGCTGTAGTTGTCTGTTATCAAGCGGTTAAATCTAACGCCTATTATCAGGAATTATTAGATGAAATTATCCCAAAGATAATACAAGCACAAGAATTAAATCAGGCGACTTTAATCTTTGAGAATCACTTAAAAAATCGTCCTGATGCTGATGAACTTTATCATATATTAGGAAATATTTATAAAATCAATAATAATATTGAATCTACGATTTTTTACTATACAAGAGCTATTCAGATTAATCCTAACATTTCTCAATATTATGGAGATTTAGGAGATGCGTGGTTAAAAATAAAGCAATGGGATCAGGCGATTTTTTGTTGTATTGAAGCCTTAAAACTTAATCCTGATTTTATGAAACCTTATGATACAATAGCTGAGGTTTTGCTACAACAAGGACATCATGAAGCAGCTTTAGGTTGTTATACTGCTAGAGAAATACCTGCTGAAATTCTTCAAAAATATTGCCCAATTCCAGCACACCAACTGACATTATCAGAAGGTAATCCCCTGATCAAGTTTATTCCAATTTATCCAGAATGTAATATTACTTTAAATCTCTCAAAAACGGTTTCTGAACCCCAGTTTCATTTGCTGTTTGAACAGGCTACAACTGAAAAAGCATTTGTGGCAATTTTAGAAAATGCTAGAGCTTGGGGAGATTTAGCTACCAGTGCTATTATAACAGAAAATAACGAATTAGTCACGGATCTTTCAACGGGAGTGGCTGAACTTGTTTTATTATCAAATCAATTACCACCCGTACATAAAATTGATGGGACTGTTGCCTTTTTATCGGTGCGTTGGGGAGCCACCTATTTTCATTGGATGTATGATGTTTTACCCGGTTTTCATTTAATCAAAAAAAGTGGGATTTCCTGGGATGATATTGATTATTTTGTGATTAATGCAGATTATCCTACTTATCAGAAGGAAAGTTTAGAAAAGTTAGGAATTCCAATTTCAAAAATCATTGTTAGTATGAATAATCATCATATTCAAGCTAAAAAAATAATTGTGCCTTCTCCTAATTTAATGTACAAAAATGTGATCACATCTGAATGGGTTTGTAATTTCCTCAGAGAATCATTTCTGTCGCCAAATTTAGCTAATACTTCCCCTCACCGTCGAATTTATTTAAGTCGGGAAAAGGCAAGTTATCGCAATGTGATCAACCAAGATGAGTTATTCCAATGTCTGAAACCGCTAAACTTTGAAACTGTTGTTTTAGAATCTCTAAGTTTTTCGCAACAGGTCGAATTAATGGCGACCGCATCCGTTGTGATTGCGCCACATGGTGCGGGATTATCTAATATTGTTTTTTGTCAACCGGGAACTAAAATTATTGAATTATTTAACCCAGATTATATTCCGATTTATTATCGAGTGATTAGCAGTATTTGTCAATTAGAACATTACTATTTAATTGATGAAATAGTCGAAGATAAAACAGCCGAAAATTTAACTCATTCGGGACGATTAGATATGCGAATTAATCTGGATGAATTCATAAAATTGTTGGAATTAGCCGAAATTAAAACAACTTGATTCCTCTTGCCAAAGGTTGAGAACGTTGTTGCAAAGTTTGTTCTAAAACCCAAGTAGTTAAGTTTTGCCATTCGGGTAAATTACAAAGCTGATTCACCTCTAAAGACTGTCCTAAACTATTAGAATAATGCACAAAACTTTCTGTCCAATTTATCAGAGTTTCCACTGCTAAAAATGGGGTATATTTCCAAGCTTTTTGCAGATATTCTCCCATTTCAACAGGAAAACCTGTATAATACAAATACCAAGAACTCCAAACTAAGGTACTGTAACGTACCCAATTTTCAATTAACCGAATTTCTAAGGGAATATGGGGAAGATTAAAAAACTTATCTAAAACATAATTAATCGATTTCGCTTGGGAAATTCCATCGCGCATCGTATTCCGGTCATGTTGACGATAACAAACCGTTGATTGACGTAACCAAGCGGATTCACATCCTAATAATGCCATGCGTAAAATTAAATCCACATCCTCCCCATGAGCTAACCCCGGTTCAAACCCTTCAACTCGCAATAACCAGTCTCGACGAAACATTAAAGTTCCCATTGTTCCCAACGGTTTCCAACGCAACCACATTTCTAAATTCAACTCAGAAACATAATCCCAAGGTGTCGCTTCCATGAGAGTTTCTCCCTGTTGGTTAACACGCCGCCATCCACTTTGAACCAGTCCCAGTTGGGGTTGTGCTTCAAAAACCGCGAGTTGAGTTGCTAATTTATCAGGAAGAAAAATATCATCCGCATCCAGAAAGACAATAAACTCCCCCCGCGCTAAATTTAACCCCTGATTTCGCGCCACAGAAACCCCTTGATTCTGTTGATAAACATAGCGAATCTGTTGAGAATAGGGTTGTAATACCTGGCGGGTGTTGTCCTGAGAACCATCATCGACGACAATAATTTCATCAGCAGAATAAGTTTGATTAAGAATACTTTCGACGGCTTGCCCAACATAGCGATCGCAGTTGTATGCTGGAATCACTACACTAATCCGGGGAGTTTCTAAAGTATTGGACATAGATTCAATCTCAAAATTTATTAAATGTTAAATGTTAGGATGGATTTTGATCTTCTATAATACCTAAAAATGCTGTTAATGATCCCTCTGACCATTTAATTGTTGTCCTATTCTTTTATATCTGATTGTGAAAAACTCTGTATCTATTCAAAAAAATCAAAATGTCCCTTGGTTTGAACGGTTAATGGCAATTTTAGTGACCGTTAACTATGGATTGATTTTATTTAACCTCAGTTATACTCATTTGCGAGATTATTATTTTCGCTATATTCCCACCCTGACCCAAATTTATGATCCCATTAAAGGAATTGAACCCCATCAGGACACTGAAAAATATTTAGAGACCGTTGAACAGTTAAAAACTACGGTCGTTGAAACGAGTTTAAATTCGGCTGAAACCGATGAAATTTTAGCAGAATTACGCACCCAAAGTGAGGAAATGATCAATGAAAATCCGTTTGCTATTGCTGAAAAAAGCGGAACTTTAGAACGGATTAAAAATCGGATGCGAGATCATATCGAAAATAAAAATAATTCTGCTAAACAAGCTTTTAAAATATTTTGGACTCCATCTTATCTTCAACAAAAGGGTTATGATCAAGAAATGCACTGGTTTGACGATAAGATTAGACCGTTAATTGCGACGAACTATTATCGAACTCTAGGAGAAAATGGGGAATTTACTCGAACTTTTTGGAAGATTGATTTACCCTTTATTATTATTTTCTTCCTGGAATTTTTAGCCCGAACTTATTTTATGAGTCGTCGTTATCCTAAAGTGACTTGGTTTGATGCCATGTTATGGCGGTGGTATGATGTCTTTTTGTTTTTACCGTTTTGGCGACTATTAAGAATCATCCCTGTAGGACTACGTTTAAATCAGGTCAATTTTATCAGTTTAGAATATATTCGGCTTCAAGTGACTCGCGGATTTGTGGCTGGAATAGCCAGGGAATTAACCGAAACTGTTGTGATTGAAGGCCTGGAACAAGTTCAACGGGAAATTCAGAAAGGAGATATAGTTAAGCGATTTTTTGTGAATCGAAATAAACAATATTTAGATATTAATAATGTCAATGAAATAGAAGCGATCGCTAATCATTTAATTCAGACGATTATTTATCATGTTATTCCTAAACTAGAACCAGATATTAAAGCGTTATTGCGCTATAATATAGAACAAGTCATCCAACAATCTCCGGTGATTCAACAGTTTAAAAATATTCCGGGGTTACAACAAATTCCTGAGCAAATTCAAGAAACAATTATTACAGAATTGTCTAAATTAGTTACTGAGGGGCCACAGGATGCCTATGAAACAGTGAAAAAAGCAATGGCAGATCCCGTTGGCACAAAATTAACCAATCAATTAGTTAAGAATTTCAGCACAATTTTAGGAGAAGAACTCCAAAAAGAACAAGGTTTAGCCGAAATTCAAACGCTGTTAGTTGACTTTTTAGAAGAGTTCAAAATTAACTATATTCAACAAATTGATGAATCTAACTTTGAACAGGTTCTCGCCCAATTACACGAACAAAGACGATTAAAAGAAACCGAGTGACATCTCCTACACCAACCTGAGTACAGGTATGGTGCAGACTTCACAACCAATCCGGCTATTGCTTAGGAGGCGTTGTGCTTTAAGAACCGGATGCCCCTCGGCTCTATTTTTGATATTGATAGCTGCATTATGATCTCGATCAAGACTACACCCGCAGTGGGGGCAGTCATGCCAACGGATATGCAGCTTCTTTGGTACTTTCTCGCCACAATGGGAGCAATCTTGTGATGTATTATAGGCGCATACGGTCACAACTAGCAAACCAGCATTTTCGGCTTTGTTTGTCAGTATTGACAGGAAGTTTGACCACCCAGCATCCAACACGGATTTAGCTAATCGTGTACGAGCTAGACCTTTGACGTTCAAATCTTCGCAAGCGATTACGTCATATTTTGATAACAGCCAATTCGCCGTTTTGAAGTGAAAATCTTTTCTCTTGTCAGCAACTTTCTTGTGTTGCTTTCCTAGTTGTTTAATAGCTTCAAGTCTGCTTTTACTCCCTTTTTTACGGCGAGACACCCGCTTCTGAAGAACCCGTAAGCGTTTTTGAGATGAACGATAATACTGAGGAATAGCAACGGTTTCGCCTTTAGAAGTTGTTAGAAATTCCTTCAGTCCTACATCAATCCCGGTAATTTTGTTGGGGTTAAAATCCGGCTTAATTTCTGGAACTGTTTTGTCTTCAAGGGAAAGAGTCAAGTAATATCCATCAGCTTTCTTAGTGATAGATGCAGTTTTGACTTTAAAACCATCGGGGATAGGACGATGTAAGACAACCTTAATCTTGCCAAGCATTGGTAAGTTAATCAGGTTCCCATCTAAACACCCATCCTTAATCTGAGGATAAGTAAAGGTGCGGTAACGGTTACGAGGTTTGAACCTCGGCTTGCCACTACGTTTCCCGTTACTGTCACCCTTTAAAAAGCGGTCAAATGTTACCTTGACTCGCTTGACTACATCCTGAAGAACTTGAGAGTAAATCTCTCCATACCAAGGATGAGTCTTTTTGAGTTGAGGTAGTGTCTTTTTCTGGCTGTAATAGTCAGGGTTGTCTCGCAGTTCCAGTAGGTGACAAATCAGGGGACAAGCATTTATAGAACAGCGATTCTGCTCATACCAATTAAATCGGTCAGCCAATAAGTAATTGTATTGACTACACAACAGGGCAAGCCATCTATCTATTTCGATGGTTTGCTGTTTTGTTGGACGCAATTTATATTGATACGCTGTTCTCATAGTTGTCCTCTTTGAGTCTTAATATTAACATCATTTGGAAAATAATATTGATCGCCTATTTTCTACATCTATTAGCTGACTCCGTACCGGAGTCAGCCACGCATTCATCCCACACTGATTTCTTGGCGGTACTCGGCTTCGCCTCTATATACCTGCCTCGTAATTCAGTGTGGGGCTTCTGCGGTTTTAGCTAAATTCGGTTAACAGTCAACCATCAACCGTCAATACACCTGACAATTGCTTTCGCTGTAAGCTAAACTAGAGAAAGAGGCGAACCCTTTGGGTTCGTCTTTGGCTTCTGAGAAGACACTGTTTCACGCACTGAGTGGGCTTCACCCACTTTTTTAATGGCAGTGTAACGTCAGAACTTGTGTAGACTCTAATATTCACGTCAACTATGGCTCATCCTCTGATCCCCAAAATTCTCGACATCGCCACCCCCATCGCCCAAACAATGGGACTGGAAGTGGTGGGGGCAACCTTTTACACCAATCAGAAACCTCCTGTGCTGCGTGTAGATATCCGCAACCCCAGTCAGGATACTGGATTGGAAGATTGTGAACGGATGAGTCGAGCTTTGGAAGAACAATTAGAGACCAGCAATATTATTCCCGATGCCTACGTTTTGGAGATTTCCAGCCCTGGAATTTCGCAATCTTTAACCAGCGATCGAGAATTTGTTTCATTCAAAGGATTTTCTATTATTGTTAAAACATCAGAGCCCTACAAAGGTCATTCTCAACAACGCGGAAAACTGGTGCGTCGGGATGAAACCACTGTTTACTTAAGCCAAAAAGGGCGACAACTGGCAATTCCCCGTGAGTTAATTACACAAGTTTTATTCGATGAAAGTGGGGAGGAATAAAGGTTTTACAACCTCAAGTTAAAACCGTTGGTGATTGAAGGAAAGGGGGTCTATCTACCCGATTTTGCCCCCCTCTCATCTCCCTTTCTCTCTAAAAAAATCTAGCTCTGTGATCACAAAATTTCCAATTTGGAGGATAAAAACCATGTCAATGGTGAGTTTGCCCGGTTTGCAAGATATGATTAATAGTATTTCTCAGGAACGCAATTTACCTAAAAAAGCCGTAGAAGAAGCGTTACGAGAAGCATTATTAAAAGGCTATGAACGCTATCGTCGGACGATTGAAATCCAGACTCAATTTAGTGACGATTATTTTGATAATTTTGATGTAGAACTCGATGTCGATGACGAAGGATTTCGAGTTTTAGCCAAAAATCTAACCATTGTTGAACAAGTCAGTAACCAAGATCATCAAATTGCCTTAAAAGATGTCCGGGAAGTCGCCCCCGAAGCGCAATTAGGGGATACGGTGACTTTGGATGTGACCCCAGATCAAGGGGAATTTGGCCGCATGGCTGCGATTCAAACCAAACAGGTTTTGGCGCAAAAACTGCGGGATAAGCAGCGCAAAATGATTCAAGAGGAGTTTAAAGAACTCGAAGGAACGGTATTACAAGCCAAAGTCCTCCGGTTTGAACGACAATCTGTAATTATGGAAGTGGCCAGTGGTTTTGGTCACATAGCCGTGGAAGCGGAACTCCCCAAACGGGAACAACTGCCTAATGATAATTATCGGGCCAATGCCACCTTCCGCGTCTATCTGAAAAAAGTCTGTCAAGGTTCCCAACGGGGGCCACAATTGTTAGTGTCTAGGGCCGACGCCGGGCTAGTGGTTTATCTGTTTGCCAATGAAGTCCCAGAAATTGAGGATGAAGTGGTGCGAATTGTGGCCGTGGCGCGAGAAGCTAACCCCCCTTCCCGTCATGTTGGCCCCCGGACTAAAATAGCAGTAGATACCCTGGATCGAGATGTTGATCCGGTTGGGGCTTGTATTGGAGCGAGAGGTTCACGGATTCAAGTCGTGGTGAATGAACTGCGGGGTGAGAAAATAGATGTAATTCGTTGGTCACCTGACCCGGCTACCTATATTGCTAATGGCTTGAGTCCGGCGAGAGTCGATGAAGTCCGTTTAGTCAATCCCGAAGAACGTCGCGCCCACATTCTGGTTCCCGAAGATCAATTGAGTTTGGCCATTGGGAAAGAGGGGCAAAATGTTCGTCTGGCAGCCCGATTAACAGGATGGAAAATCGATATTAAGGATACTGCTAAATATGATGCAGCAGCCGAAGATCAAAAAATCGCCGAAGAACTCGAACGTCAAGCTTTAGCGGCAACGGATGAGGATTTTGACGAATTTGGGGAAGAGGAGTAAGAGGGGAGCCGGGGAGGCAGGGGAGGCAGGGGGAGCAGGGG
>CAITND010000176.1 GCA_903893625.1 uncultured Oscillatoriales cyanobacterium | reverse complement strand
AGCGATCGCCATTTTTTTCTAAAAAAAGATGCTAACAAGTTTAATAGAAAATTTAAAAGAAGTCAAGGATTTCAGAAAAAGTCAAGGAAAAAGGTATGGGTTATGGGAAGTGTTATTAGTAGTAGTTTTAGGGGTGATGTCAGGGTATCAAGGATATCGAGAGCTCGGATATTTTGTCAAAGCCAACGAAGTCATCCTGAAAAGAACATTCAATATCTATAGCCAAGAAATGCCATCTTATTCAACAATAAGGAGGGTAATGAGAGGAGTAGATGAGAAAGATTTAAGCAAAATAGTAAAAGAATGGTCAAGAGAGAATTCTCCTAAATTAAAGGGAATAGAGGGATTAGCAATAGATGGAAAAAGCTTAAGAAGTACGGTAAAAGACCCCGGAAATCAGAGGCAAAACATGGTAATAATGGTTTCTCTATTTAATCAAGAGAAACGGTTTATTATATAAGTAGTATCTGGGAAAAGGCAGAATTTTTTTCCCATAATTTGGCACTGCTCAACACCCTAGGACTGAATATTTTCAGATATATGAAATATTAATTCTTCAGAAAATAGCTATCATATTTGAGAATTATGGCCCAAAAGTAGGCTATAATTTTCAAACATGAAACAGCCCTGGGGGAGCAGGGGGAGAAGAGGAGCAGGGGAGGCAGGGGGAGCAGGGGAAGCAGGGGGAGCGTCCTCGCTCGCTATATAACAGTCAACACTCAACAGTCAACAGTCAACACCCCCTTAAAATGACGAGTTGGGTTGAGTGAGGAATTCTAGTTCTTCTGGGGTGCTGGGACGACCGAGAATGGCGTTACGATGGGGAAAGCGTCCGAATTGTTGAATAATGTTAGCGTGAGCGATCGCATAATCAAACATTGATGCGGTATTGGGATCATTTCTTAATTGTGTAAATAATTCTACAGAACGATGTTGATCTGTTAAATTTTCACTATGTTCAAAGGGAAGATAAATAAACGCTCGTTGCACGGATAATAAGTGGTGATCGAATTTTTGATTAATGGCATAATTAGCCACTGTTAAGGCTTTTTCGTCCGTTGCAAAGGCTTGCGGTTGATCCCGAAATAGATTTCTGGGAAATTGATCTAAGATTAGAATTAAAGCTAAACAACTTTCAGGATAATATTGCCAAAAATCTAGTTGATTTTTTGTGGCTAATTGATAAAATGATAAAAAACGAGTTCTAATTTCTTCATCAAAGGCAAGATTTTTGATAAACCAAGCGGGTTGGGGTTTCCCATAGTCGGGGTCATTCGGATCACCAAACCAAAATTTTAAAATTGCTTCTACTTGATGAATCATTGTTTAAATTAAATTTTAATAACAGTTGAACAATCCTCATTCCATGAAATACTAATACTGGAAAACTGGCTTCTCTATGTGAATTATTGCACAGAGATGGGCGTAGCCCATCCTACATGATCAATATTATTTTCAGTTATATCAGGCAGATTAACCCATTTTTTATACAACAAGTTATTATTTGGGAATACATTTATAGAGATCCCCTTTTGTACTATAGTTTGGATGGGAAGCGATCGCCATCTGTATTTAATTATAAACCCAGATTTTCAACTGATCTATGATTTTTATAATATTTTTAAGTTTAAATGGCTTAAAATCAAATTCATCCTAGTAGGGGCGAGGTGCGCCTCGCCCCTACAGAGGACTATCCTGCCAATCTTCAATTTTCAACCCTTCTATGCGTTGAAATTCATTAATATTATGGGTAACTAACGTTAAATTATGAGCTAAAGTAATTGCAGCTATCTGTAAATCATTAGGGCCAATAGGTGTTCCAGCCATCGCTAATTTAGCCCGAATTTGTCCAGAAATTAACGCTGATTCATCATTAAAAGGTAAAGATACAAATAAATTTAAAAATTCTTGTTGTCTTGCTAAAGTCTGTTCAGGATTATTACTTCGCATAGCCCCATAAAATAACTCGGCTTTAACAATAGAACAAACAACAATATCTGTAGTATTTAAGGCTTCTAACCGTTCTCGCACAGATACAGAACGTTGGTTCAAATACATCACACAAACATTAGTATCAAGTAAATACAACATAATTTTAATACTTTAATCAAAAAGTCCTACTAAATCATCATCTAACTCTATAGAGATACCTTGATCATCCATTATAATTGGATCATCACTACAACTTCCCCAAGTCTTGTCAAAAAAGTTAGAAGGCCACCCTTGAGGATGAATCATTTGTGTTTCCGAAACCAGCAGTTGAAAAACAACTAATACCTCTAAACTTTTATGTTTAAATTCAGGAGGTATCTGAATCTGTAAAATCCCATCCTCCCCAACTATTGTTTTTAACTGTATTGTTTGCATTTGCATTTTCTCTTGAATTAACATAACTAAAATTCCTCCCTATTTTAATTAATCATAAACGAAAAAAACTCTAATTGTAGAATGGGTCAGCAACAAACCCATCAACGGTCAACCGTCAACCACCAACACTCAACACCCAACAATATGCAAAAATGATAAAGAAACAAGAAAACGTATCCGGCACGAAGTATGGTTGTGGAGTCTCGATATAATCCTGCATCCCTCGAACAAAAGTGGCAGCAAACCTGGGCTGAACAGGGGTTGTACAGAACCCCAACCGACAAAAATAAGCCCAAATTTTATGCCCTGTCCATGTTCCCCTATCCGTCGGGGAGTCTGCACATGGGTCATGTTCGCAATTATACCATTACTGACGTGATCGCCCGACTCAAACGGATGCAAGGCTATCGTGTCCTGCACCCGATGGGATGGGACGCCTTTGGACTTCCTGCTGAAAACGCCGCCATTGACCGAGGGATTCCTCCGGCGGAATGGACATATCAAAATATTGCCCAAATGCGGGAACAACTGCAAAAGTTAGGGTTCTCCATTGATTGGGAAAAAGAAGTCACGACCTGTTCCCCGGAATATTACCGTTGGACACAGTGGCTTTTCTTACAATTTTATCAGTGCGGACTCGCCTATCAAAAAGAAGCGGCGGTGAATTGGGACCCAATTGATCAAACTGTTCTTGCTAATGAACAAGTCGATAATGAAGGTCGTTCTTGGCGTTCAGGGGCTATTGTTGAACAGAAATTATTGCGTCAATGGTTCTTAAAAATTACCGACTATGCTAACGAACTGCTCAATGATTTAGAACATTTAAACGGATGGCCGGAACGGGTTAAATTAATGCAAGCCAACTGGATCGGACAATCCATTGGGGCGCAATTAGAATTTCCCATCATTGGGTTAGATGAAAACATTGCCGTTTTTACCACCCGTCCCGATACGGTTTACGGGGTTTCCTATGTCGTATTAGCCCCAGAACATCCCTTAGTTTCTCAGGTGACAACGCCCGAACAAAAAGCGATTGTTGAAGCATTTATTCAAGAGGTAAAAACCGAAAGTTCCAGCGATCGCACCTCTGAAGATAAACCCAAACGCGGTGTTCCTACGGGTGGAAAAGCCCTTAACCCATTTAATGAAGAAGAAATTCCGATTTGGATTGCGGATTATGTTTTATATGAATATGGAACAGGCGCGGTGATGGGAGTTCCGGCCCATGATGTTCGTGATTTTCAATTCGCAACTCAATACGATTTACCCATCAAACAAGTCATTGTTACCAATGATGCAGATAATGATAATGAGGAAAATGATCGGATCACAACAGCCTATACGGGGCCGGGAATTTTAGTTGAATCCTGTAATTTTAGTGGGGAACATTCCGAACACGCTAAACAAGCGATTATTGACTATGCAGAAGATGAAGGATATGGCAAAGGAATTATTCAATATCGGTTAAGAGATTGGTTGATTTCCCGTCAACGTTATTGGGGAACACCGATTCCGATTATTCATTGTCCGAAGTGCGGGGCGGTGGCAGTTCCCGATCAAGATTTACCCGTAAAATTGCCCGAAAATGTTAAATTTAGTGGTCGAGGTTTATCTCCTTTAGCACAATTAGAAGACTGGATTAATGTGCCTTGTCCTAGTTGTGGAACTCCCGCCAAACGGGAAACCGATACGATGGATACTTTTATTGATTCCTCTTGGTATTACCTGCGTTATCCCGATGCTCAAAATAATCAACAAGCATTCAATCCAGCTATTACTAATGATTGGATGGCGGTGGATCAATATGTGGGAGGAATTGAACACGCAATTTTGCATTTATTGTATTCTCGATTCTTCACAAAAGTTGTGCGCGATCGCGGATTATTACATTGTAAAGAACCATTTGAAAAGTTATTAACTCAAGGGATGGTGCAGGGAATTACCTATAAAAATCGCACCACTGGAAAGTATTTTTTCCCCTCACAAGTTAGTCCCAGTAATCCCCAAGATCCTGAAACCGGAGAAAAGTTAGAAGTCTTCTATGAGAAGATGTCTAAATCTAAATATAATGGGGTTGATCCGTTAGAAGTCATGGGGAAATATGGGGCTGATACCGCCCGAATGTTTATTCTATTTAAAGCTCCTCCTGAGAAGGATTTAGAATGGGATGATGCCGATGTTGAAGGACAATTTCGCTTCTTAAATCGAGTTTGGCGAATAGTCACAGAATTTGCCGAAATTTCCACTTCCAAACCCAAGAATCGGGAATTAAGCAAGGTTGAAAAAGACTTAAAACGGGCAATTCATACCGCTATTAAAGAAGTTAGCGAAGATTTAAACGGAGACTATCAATTTAATACGGCGGTTTCAGAATTAATGAAACTCAGTAATGCGTTATCAGAAGCTAATTGTAAGGAGTCTCCCGTTTATTCAGAAGGAATTGAAACGCTGTTGAAATTATTAGCACCTTTTGCCCCTCATATTGCTGAAGAATTATGGCAAATTATTGGTAAAACGGGTTCAATTCATACTCAAATATGGCCCAATTATGAGCCAGAAGCCTTAGTAGTTGATGAAATTACCTTAGTGATTCAAATTAATGGAAAAACACGCGGTACGCTGCAAGTTCCGGCGACGGCTGATCACCAAACTTTAGAAGAATATGCCCGAAATTCTGAAGTAAGTCAACGTCATATTGGGGATAAAACGATTAAAAAAGTGATTGTCGTCCCTGGAAAATTAGTGAATTTTGTTGTCGCTTAACTCAGAAATCAAAAAAACGCCTTAATATTCCCTCAAATTCTTCCGGTTTGGGGGTTTTTTATCGAGAATAAATCAGGTATTAGGTTTTGGGTTTCAGAAGTTCTGCATTTCCAAAGTTTAGATCGGGTTAATTTTCGCAATAAATCTTAAATTCCTAGATTTATTGGGCCAATTTTAGGGGGAGAGGGGGGATCAAGGCTGTTTTATTAAATATTAGACATCGCAAGGCTACTTGATCTCCATTTTGAACTAAACCCGAACCCGCTTGTCGTTCAATCACAAACTGCTCCCATTGATAGGGTCAGCAAAAGTCATTCACTACCTAGGCGTGAAATGCTAGACTGTTCGCTACAACGAGTTAACTTTCGGGATAATTTGTCAGAATCAAAAACTCGGATGCTGGAATCGGTTGGATCTCGACATAAGCAATCCCATCTTGTCGCTGCACTGACACCGTTGAGTCCAACGGATGAGGACTCGCATAACCCGGATTTCCTACGGCCGCCGTATTCAGAATCACCGTCATCTCACTCCCGATCGGGTTGAGATTGGCATCCACTAGGACTCTCGCGCCTCGATGATCTGTTCCATGACTATTGAGCACGCAAACCGCTTCTTCATCATCTAAAATCCGTGACCAACCAATAATTTCTCCACTCCGTCCATGATCGCCAAAGGGCAAGTTCAAGAAAGGAATCGCGATCGGTCGCAAATACTGCCGTCCGAACCGCAGCACCGGGAACTTTTTGCGGAGTGCCGCCATTGCCGCAATCCGAAGATATGTAGGGTGATGCGGATCGAAACAATGGGCACCGGCTGTCCCAAACGGCCCAAAGCCGGGTAAGTTTGGATCGAAGTCTTTCAGTCCCGCCACTCCAGATTGCCGAGGATGCTCTGGGCCAAACATTGCTTCCCGTAAATAGCGATCGGATTTCTTCCAGTCGGGCAACCACTTGCGTTCAGAGGGTTCTGGCCCGGCTAAGGCCTGCTCAGTTCCCGCGTAAATGCAAGGAATCCCTAATGTGAACAGTTGCAATGCGACTCCCGCAATCACCTGATGCTCCGATGCGGCTTCACTGGAAAAGCGGATTTTTTCACCAAATACATGATCGTGATCGTCCAAAATTGAAACATGACGCCGCCCGATATTCCGATGTGAACCCATCACAGCTTTCATGGGATCAAACCCGTTAAAGAAGACTCTTGGCTCCATGAGCCCTTTGGCAACCTGGTTCAGATTTCCCCGCATCTCGCCGATATCGAGAGCCGCGTTGAGATTTTGCCCCACCACATCCAGATAACGGTCTTCGTTGTAGTCTCCGCCTGCTATTTCTGCTACCAAAAAGAAGTCACTCTTACCCAGATTGGCTGCAAATTCCTTAATCGCCCCGCAGAAATTTCGGGCTTGATCATAGCTCACGTGCTTGAGCGTATCAATCCGAAAGCCATCGCAGTCTGTCAGCGCAATCCAGTATTTATAACACCGGGCTAAGTTATCTAAGAGATGGGGATAGTCTAACTGGAAATCACGCAGCGTAATGAAGTCCGAACGTCGGAATTCGGCATTAGGATCATCCAGATCCCCCCGCCCTAAATCACCCGTGCCAGCACGAGTATAGCAATCTGGTTCCTGAAGTTCGAGCGGCCAGACTCCTTCCGCATCCGTTTGAGGTTGCCCCGCTATGGGTTGTCCCTGCTCACCCAGCCACGAGCCAAACTGATACCAACCAGGTGTATAGGGGGGTTGTAATTCCCCCCCAGGAGTACCAGGGGCATAGATCCAGTTACACCCTGAATGGTTAAAAATGATATCGAGGATAATGCGTAGCCCCTTGGAGTGGGCTTTATTGACCAGACTGACCAGATCCTGGCGAGTCCCAAAGCGAGGATCAACGTCCAGAAAATCTTGAATGCCGTAACCGTGATAGGTATCCAAGTGCCCCCGTTGCTGAAAGATTGGCCCTACCCAGATCGTGGTCACGCCTAGTTGGTTTAGATAATCCAGCTTTGACTCTAATCCTTTGAGTGTCCCACCCTGCCAGCGATCGCCTCCCGACTCTGCCCATTTGTCAAATTGCCAAGACTGACCATTTGGCAGATTAGGTCGGGCCTGATTCAGTTGTTGTCGATTCAGTAGAGGGCGTTTGTCCTCCTGACCATCACTAAAGCGATCGGGTAAGAGAAAGTAAAGTACCTCATTTCTCCAATCAGGAGAGGAGGGAAAGTAACTCTCATGTCGGGGTAAGGAAAAGTCTTTTAGACTATCTGGACGCTGATTAGTGAGATTTTGATCGGCAAATGTCATTATGAATTACCTCAAGATTGGTGAATAATATTGCTCGGTAAATTTTTTTCTAGGTGCATTGATAGATTTAGTTAGTGTGATCAATTATTGGTGCTCGACCAAGACATAAAAATCGGCTGCTTCTGGATAAGGGTTTCGGAAAGCCATGATCTAAAGCACGAATAAATAAAGACACTAACTACTTTCCTATCGGTGCGAATGAAGTACAATCTTAGAGTTGCGGTTCAAAAAGCATCAATTAGACCAATTACTTCGCCACGAACTGGCACTTCCTCCAACTCAACAGGCAAGCGGTCTATTACTCCGACATCAATAACTCCAACGATAATTGCTTCTCTTTTTGGCTCAATCATTCGATGAGATACCATGACCACCCCTGGAATCCCTAGTAGATCAGCTTCGTGGCGCTCAAGGATGCTTTCAATCAGGCTATCTGGCGAAGATATTGTTGGTAAATATTCTCGCGCTCCCATCTCAGGTTCAATCTCTGCTGAATTAGGTACTTGGAATTGTGGTTGTTCAGCGTTAGTCATAAAAAAATCCCACTTAATTGTCATCTCAATCCTAGTGCAAAACATTGTTGGCGAGGCTCCACCTTTTGACAGATGGGTGGAGCCTTGGAGACGAGAACACAGTTAAGTCGTCAGACAAGTCTCGTGATCGTTTTAGGTGTACAAGCGAATGTCTAAAGCCGCGAGGACTCGCTGAATCTTGTTGGCAAAGGTATATCCACCTCCTCCTGCGAACAGCAGACCCACAGGAGCCCAACGACTGTCCCAAGTCCAGATTAATGAGCCAGAATCGCCGCCCGCGCTAAAGAGTGAAGTGGATGTGCTTTTAATTCCGAGTTGGTCTTTGAAAAGCGCTACCCGCCCATTTCCGTAGTTCACGCTGATCGTTGCCGATATATCCGTAATCCGTCCTTGGGTGAGATTCGTCGTCCGTCCCGTCTTACCAACGATCTGGTTGATCGCGGGTACTACGGGAGTGCTACTGACGCGGAAGTAAATCTCTTTTCCACCGCTCTCGTATTTTAACTCGCGACGCACACGGTCTGGCCATGCCCAAGCTGTTGCCGCATCAACATAGTTAGCCCCACCCGCGAAATTAATCGGCACCCAAGATTCCAAAATAGCCACTTGGTCGGCAGGATTTTTGCCGCCGTCGTAGAATCCCGGCTGAAGGATCGCGTCACCAGCTTTGGCATTATTAGAATTTGCTAACACATGATTGTTGCTGAGAATCAAGAGCCGACTGGAACGGGGAGGACGATTGCCCGTACTCAGAGCGCCGAGTGTCCCTGCTGTGATGGCATAATGACCTACAGAAACCCCTCCCGGAGCAGGTCGAAAGCGAGCGCGCTGATTGAGTGCATCAATGTTACCCGTGGGGATTTGATTGATGGACAACTCCGACAACGCGCTTGTTCCAGCCAGGGCAGAAATTTCGCTCAACAACTGGTCTCCGCTCAAGGTGTCAAGCGTGTAGACATTGAGCGATGCTTTCCCAATGGTTGGATTAGTGCTAAGACCCGAAAGTATCGAGTCTGGATCTGGGAAACCAATGCCGACTCCCACAATATTAGAACCGCCTGCTTCGTGTGCTGAGACCGTAGATAAAGAGATCGCTCTTGTTGAAGCGATTAGGCTTTTCTCGATCTCGCCTTTTAAGGAAAGCAGATCTGCGTCCACCTCGGCGAGAACTTCTTGAAGGGCTTGTTCAATCGCTTCAGCCTGCAAACTCTCTTGATTAATATCTGGTGGCAGAAATCCTTCCGTTCCTGTCTCGCCGTGATTTAGGGGATTTGAACCTTCAGGATTGGTAAATTCTTGTGGTGTGTTCGACATAATACTCAATCTCCAAATAGTAAATATTTAAACTTCACAGTGCTTTGTGCTGAATCAAAATCTATATTTTCCCTAAAAGTATTAGGAAATAATATTTTTAGGGAAATCTAGTGGTTTAGAATGGTGAACTGATCACAAAATGGTTAACTCACCATTCTAAATAGAGCAGATCAGAAATAGAATTCAACCAGAAATGGATTTAAGAAAACTTTTCCAACGGTTTTTAACGGTCGATCACCAATTGGGGTCGATCACTAAATAGTCAACATAGAGCCGAATAGGGGTTCCCCACTCAATGTTGACCCAAATACTGACTACACCGTCGCCTGGGGCAACGTTATGGAGGGTATATCGAGCACTACCGATAAACTTTCCACCTCCATGAGCACCTTCACCAATGGAAACAAAGACAAGAGACCCCGGTTTGACCGCGCTCCAATTGAGATGATATGTTCCTTGTCCATTGTAATTACCCCAGTCATGGCGATAGCCCCAGCCAGTAAGATAAGCGCCTTCGGGCGAAATTCCTTCTTTTGGTACGAATAGTTGACGAACATCTTCAGATTTAACATTCTGGGTTTCCTGAGATGTAGGAAGCGATATCAATGAAGAAGACATAGTTTATTACCTCAATGTTGAATAAAGTTACTAGGGAATAGTTTCAAGCTGTGTTCCAAAGCTGGTTAACAGCCTTTGATCTAATACTGCTCGAAATAAATCTAGGAAACAATACGATGATCTGCGTATATAATTATGAAGATATTGCCACAAACTACCCTTTGAACGTGAGGCGCGACGGAGTTCGATCTCACGCATCTCAATCAGGGAGTGTCCAAGCGATCTTTAAACCTGAAATCGTAATATAACTAGGGACTAGAAAATAGAGATTTAATCAAAAAAATATTAGACAAAATAGAGGTATTTAGGGAATACACATCATCCTAATTAACCCTCTCTGTATGATCTCGAAGAACCAGGTTACTATTTTTAATTAATCGTTACACTTGAATAAATGTTAAGCCCCCAAAACCTAATTTATCGGGAGCCAGAGATTTCTAGCTTCTGGAATCTTTCCGGGAATTGGGATCACCTAAGAGGCTTAAATTCAACCTATCGAACTCACGTTGGTTACATCTCTATTTTCCCACGCTTACTGATTAGATCATATGCCCCATAGTCGTCTGTTTTGTCGCGATCGCTTGCCCCATAGTCGTCTGTTTTGTCGCGATCGCACTCCGTCGAACTCACGT
>CAITND010000175.1 GCA_903893625.1 uncultured Oscillatoriales cyanobacterium | reverse complement strand
TATTTTCTGATTTTCCGTCGCTAAATACTCTTTTAAATTGACACCATTTATTGGCTCTAACCTTTTGGCTAGAAGGCAGCCAGACTCCATGATTACTTCTAATTGATACAATGTAAGGTAGATTGTATTTATCCAAGATTTTCAGAAACTGGCTACTTTCACCATATAAACTATCAGCTAATACTAGCTCAATCTGAAAACCGTAATCAATCAATTCGGTAATAATTTCCTCAGCCAAATCAATTTTAGTTTGATATTTATCTGATGGTTTTAATGTCCCTTTGGGTTTAAATACTTGAAAACTCAAGGGAAAAGTTATATTTTTATAGATTCCATACGCATTCACTGAAACTATTCCATTATCTACTTTACCTACACTTCCCAAATATTTTCTAGCTACATAGTCGATAGTTCGGGTGGACAGGGGGAGGAGGGGGAGAAACCATCTTTGCCGAAAAGGGAAGTTGGGGTGGTTGGGTAAGAATGTCTCAAAGGCTTATGTTCTGTTTCTCTCTCCATCATACATTGCCTAAATTGAACCCAACTAGGCAATGTTTGAAAGACATAAATACATGGCTACTTTACACAACTTTACATCGTGATAAATTTTGCGCGTATCTTGTCTTTACCCCAATTGGTGGCAATTCATTCCGACACCAACGCTTTGATGAGTGGTGCAGCACTTCTAGCTCCCATTTTTGTTAAATAAACCCGCATTTTCTGTGTTTTCTGAATTTGCTTATTGGATTTTCAAACTCCATTTAAAAGGCGGGTTTATTTTTGGGGTATTAATCTAAGCTAAAAGTTTAGCTTCTACTGTTTTAGGTAATTTTAAAGTGGCGATTAAATCACTAATTTCTAGTTCCCAACCATTGGTTAAAGTCAAAATGGTGTTGCCATTTAATTCGGTTTCGCTCACCACTTCTTCTTCCAAATCTTTTTTGGCAACATAAACAATTAATTTGTCCCCGTCCCCGCGACGTAACATCACTTTCATATTTAATACCCTCAAGTTCCTGTTTCTACTGTTTCTACTGTTTTTACAGCTTCTAATTCTTTAGCCCGACAACCTACAATATAGCCTGTTCCCATAAAATGTACGGCATAAATATAGGAATTTTGTAAAAATGTCCCGATAGAAATTACATAGCCTATTTCCCCTTTTTTTGCTAAAGTTGCCCCAATTTCCTGACCTGGAAACGTGCCATCATTGCGAATTAACTTGCGAGTTTGAACTTTTTCACCAATTTCAAAACAAGGAGGCAAGTCAAGTTCTAATTCATCCAGTTGCATAGATTTACCTCAATAGAAAAACTAAGCTTAGAAGGTTTCAGAAATTAAGGACACTTGCTGGGCTTATATTCATGCCTGAATTTAGAGAACACCATTGATTTTGGCTTTGATATTAAAGTCTAAAATTGCTATTTTAAACTCGTTTGCAGCCGACTAATTTGTGCTTCTAACTGTTCAATTCTAGTTTCTAAATTTTTAATTACTGTGGCTTCAGCATCGGGAAGTTTTCCATGGTCTAGGGGACAAGTATTCTGGGGAATTCGACAGATTGTTCTACCGGGAACACCTACTACTGTAGAATCAGATGGCACATCTCGTAATACAATAGAACCCGCACCAATGCGAACTGAATCACCCACTTTAATATTCCCTAAAATTTTGGCTCCCGCCCCGACTACCACCGATTTTCCCAGGGTGGGATGGCGTTTTCCACTGTCTTTTCCGGTTCCCCCCAAGGTTACTCCCTGATAAATCAGGCTGTAGTCTCCGACAATCGCGGTTTCTCCAATCACGACTCCCATGCCATGATCGATAAATACCCCCTTCCCAATCACAGCACCGGGGTGAATCTCAACTCCGGTAAATAACCGAGTGAGGTAAGAAATCAAACGAGGTAAGAAGGGAATTTGCAGATGGTGTAACCCATGAGCCAGGCGATGTAATTCCAAAGCGTGAAACCCAGGGTAAAAGCAAAGCACTTCTAGCCCGTTGCGGGCGGCGGGGTCACGCTCAAAAATAATCTGGAAATCAACTTGGAGGGTACGCCACCAGTTGAGCAGGGGATGAATGGGTTGGACATTCTCTACCGTTGCTGGCGGGGTGATATTAGCTAACACCGCCAGTTTGTCCGGTGGAATGGGTGGAAGGGTTAACCCAGGGGTAAAAGTCTGTTGCATTGCTTTCCGGGGGGAAGTGAAACAGCCATAATTTGCACTCCCTGCTTATATCAGATGGGGAAACCTAAGCCCAAAAGGGTACTCGGATTAAACTTATTAAACTAATTAAAAATGTACTCAGGGGCTCATAGCCTTGATGGCAAAGGGATACGTTTTTTTTTGAGGATAGGGGGACGAGTATTTTAGGATAGAGGGACGAGTATTTATTACCCCCGGTGTCAGTATTTATGTACTCAGCCCCAATTTATTGTTGATAGGGATTTGAGGTGATTAAGGGGGGAATTTAGGAGCATAAAATTTTGTACTCACGGTCTGTTTTGCCAAAATTCCGATCGCCCCCGGAATTTTAAAATTTTTGTATATTTCAACACGATTTAAGATTTCAAGCTTTAAAGTAAAGCAAGTCAGCCTAATTTTCCGGGGTTAGAGGCTGGAATTTGTTGAGATAATTCTGAGTTTATCTGTATCGTCAACTACAATCAATAACTTTTGTAAAGAAAAAATAAACAAAAACCAGAACTCCACAAAAAAACTGATATATTAGATACAGAATGAAATTTAGGATCACCCCCAGAGATTTTTCTCCAGGTGATTCTGGTTTTTACCCAAAATGCCCTGCCCGATTCGGTTTAGGGCATCAGCTTTGATGATTTGAGTACAAGTACAGGAACTCGAAAAAGTTGCCATAAATGTTGTTAACCCCATGCAGCGACGGGGTTAGCTTTGAGTGCAAAAATACCCGTTGTCTAACCCATAAATACTCGTACCTATCCCCATAAATACTCGTACCTATACCCCCTAATTTTTTTTAAAATCTCTGATTCGCCCGTCACGTCAGGATTAGAGATTTTGAGTACAGTCTTAATTAGTTTAATAAGTTTTATCCCCACTCAACAGACGAGGGGGGAATTCGGGGGCTGCTATAAATCTCCTAACGCCAGATGCAAAACCCGCCAAAGGTAAATAGGTCTTTATGGAATTGGTAATTTCAAACCTACCAAAAACCTAATCACCGATGGATTCTGGGAGAAGTTCATGGATGCAATTAGGCACGAATTCGTGCCAAAGGAATAAACAAAATAATCACGGTTTGTCAGATTTCCTCTAACGTTGACCCGTCCACTTAATCCCAGAAATTCAATGACACCCCAACTCGGAATCCCAACTCAAGCGAGCGGTTGCAGTTCCTCTAGCTGCGGCACTTCCACAACAGAAATTGACGAAAAACTGAAACAACGGATTGAGAACCACCCTTGTTATAGCGAAGAAGCCCACCATCACTACGCCCGGATGCACGTTGCGGTGGCTCCCGCTTGCAATATCCAATGTAATTACTGTAATCGCAAATACGACTGCGCTAACGAAAGTCGGCCGGGGGTCGTGAGTGAATTGTTAACCCCAGAAGAAGCCGCCCATAAAGTCTTAGTGATTGCGGGTAAAATTCCGCAAATGAGCGTCTTAGGCATTGCTGGCCCTGGAGACCCCTTAGCCAACCCCGAAAAAACCTTCCGCACCTTTGAGTTAATTGCTGATAAAGCTCCCGATATCAAGCTGTGCTTATCCACCAACGGTTTAATGCTTCCCGATTATGTGGAACGGATTAAACAACTGAACGTGGATCATGTCACGATTACGATTAACATGGTAGACCCGGAAATTGGCACACAAATCTATCCTTGGGTGCGCTATAACCGCAAACGCTACACCGGGATGGAAGCGGCACGGATTCTCCACGAACGCCAAATGGAAGGCTTACAGGCATTAAAAGAAGCCGATATTCTCTGTAAAGTGAATTCTGTCCTAATTCCAGGGATTAATGACCATCATTTACCTGAAGTCAACGAAGTAATTCGTTCCAAAGGGGCATTTCTGCATAATATTATGCCCTTGATTTCGGCGCCTGAACATGGCACTTACTTTGGTTTAAACGGTCAACGCGGCCCCACCCCCAAAGAATTAAAAGCGGTGCAGGATAACTGTTCTGGCAATATGAAAATGATGCGCCACTGTCGCCAATGTCGAGCCGATGCCGTCGGTTTATTAGGAGAAGACAGAAGCCAAGAATTTACTAAAGATAAATTCATGGAAATGCAGCCAGAATATAATGTTGAAACCCGCCAAGAAGTTCATGCGGATATTGAGAAGTTTAAATCCGAACTGAAATTAGCTAAAGCCAAACTCAAACCCAGTCAAAAAGTTGCCAACAGTCCTAAGATTTTAGTGGCGGTAGCGACTAAAGGCGGCGGGTTAGTGAATCAACACTTTGGTCATGCTAAAGAGTTTCAAATTTATGAAGTAGATGCTAACGAAGCTAAATTCGTCGGTCATCGCAAAATTGATCATTATTGTCAAAGCGGTTATGGCGAAGAAGCCACTTTAGAACACACAATTAAAGCCATTGCTGATTGTCAAGCAATTCTGGTTTCTAAAGTCGGTGAATGTCCGAAAGCCGATTTACAAGCGGCGGGTTTAATTGTCGTCGAAGCCTACGACGTAATTGAAAAAGTTGCTCGGGCTTTCTATGAGCGCCATATTCTCCAAACTGCTCAAGAAATTCCTGAAATTGTCGGTTGTATTTAATTCCTAATTTCCGATTCCCCATTGTCAAACTGAGGGCAAGATTATGTCAACTTGTATTTACCTAGATAATAATGCCACAACTCAGGTAGATCCTGGAGTATTAGAAGCCATGCTCCCCTACCTTACCGAATACTATGGTAATCCCTCCAGTATGCACAGCTTTGGGGGAAAAGTCGGAAAAGCCATCAAACAAGCTAGAGCCCAAGTTGCCGGTCTTTTAGGGGCAGATGACACCGAAATTGTGTTTACCAGTTGCGGTAGTGAAAGTAATAATACGGCGATTCGAGCCGCTTTAGCCGCCCAACCTAATCGCCGCCATATTATTACCACCCAAGTCGAACACGCGGCGGTTTTGAATGTTTGCAAACAACTGGAAAAACAGGGCTATACCGTTACTTATTTGTCCGTTGATCATCAAGGACAATTAGATTTAATGGAATTAGAAGCTGCCTTAACGGGAAATACAGCTTTAGTTTCTACGATGTATGCTAATAACGAAACCGGAACAGTTTTTCCAATTGAACAAATTGGAGCCTTAGCTAAAGAATACGGGGCTGTTTTTCACGTCGATGCGGTGCAAGCCGTTGGTAAAATTCCTCTAAATCTGAAGAACAGCACCATTGATTTATTAACATTATCTGGTCATAAATTACACGCTCCTAAAGGGGTTGGGGCATTATATGTCCGACGCGGTTTCCATTTTAAGCCGTTGCTGATTGGTGGACATCAAGAACGAGGTCGTCGAGCCGGCACTGAAAATGTCCCCGGAATTGTGGGTTTAGGAAAGGCGGCTGAACTGGAATTATTACATCTGCCAGAGGCGACAAAACGGGAAAGTCAATTGCGAGATCTTTTGGAAAAAACTCTGCTTCAAACTATTCCGAATTGTCAAGTTAATGGAGATCCGAAACATCGCTTACCCAATACAACCAATATCGGCTTTAAATATATTGAAGGGGAAGCGATTTTACTCTCCTTAGACCAGTATGGAATTTGCGCTTCTTCTGGTTCAGCTTGTACTTCTGGATCTTTGGAACCTTCTCACGTTTTACGGGCAATGGATTTACCTTATGTTATCCTGCATGGCTCGATTCGATTTAGTCTGAGTCGTTACACAACGGAGGCAGAAATCAATCAAGTCCTAACAGTAATGCCCCCCATTGTAGAGCGCCTACGTTCTCTTTCTCCCTTCAATAGTGATGCGGCAGAATGGTTACAAGATAGGCAAACCAGTAATCAGTTATCAGTCATTAGTTAACAGTCTATTAACCTCTGATACTGATAATTCTTAACTCTGACACTGATAATTGCTCACTCTTAACTCTGACACTGATTCCTGATTCCTGATTCCTGATTCCTGATTTGGAGAACTGCTATGTGGGACTACACCGAAAAAGTATTAGACCTATTTTATAACCCTAAAAACCAAGGGGTCATTGAAGAAGCTAACGAACCTGGAATTGCCGTAGTTTTTGGCGAAGTTGGTAGTATTGCTTGCGGAGATGCCTTAAGATTACATCTCAAAATTGATCAACCCAATGATACGATTATCGATGCTCGGTTTCAAACTTTTGGTTGTACGAGTGCTATTGCTTCTTCTTCGGCGTTAACCGAATTAGTTAAGGGTTTAACATTAGATCAAGCTTTAAAAGTTACTAATAAAGAAATTGCTGATTTTTTAGGGGGTTTACCCGAAGCTAAAATGCACTGTTCAGTCATGGGACAAGAAGCATTAGAAGCTGCTATTTATAAATATCGGGGAATTGAATTAGAAGCCCATGCTGATGATGATGGCACGTTAATTTGTAAGTGTTTTGGGATTAGCGAACCCAAAATTCGGCGGGCAATTGTGGAAAACAATTTGACGACCGCCGAACAAGTTACAAGCTATATTAAAGCCGGGGGCGGTTGCGGTTCTTGTTTATATCCTATTGATGATATTATTATCGACTTACTGCAAGAAAAAGCCAATATTACTCAAATTGCCACAGATATTGCCTTTGCTAAAGACTCTCAGCAACCTGTCTCGGCACTGCCGTTAACAACGATTCAAAAAATTTCTCTGATTCAGAAAGTTCTCTTAGAAGATGTGCGTCCCTTACTGTTAGCAGATGGAGGCGATGTCGAACTTTATGATGTCGAAGGAGATACGGTCAAGGTCTTACTTAAAGGAGCTTGTGGCTCTTGTCCCAGCAGTACATCCACCCTTAAAGGATTAATTGAAACGACTTTGAAACAGAAAGTTTTACCGAGTTTATTGGTAGAAGCTTTGTAAATTTAAGCCCGATTAATAACTCGTAAATTCCCACTCTAAATCTCAAATTAAGGCACTAATTATGAAAGTTCAAAAACGGCATTTAGGTGAGGAGCGTCCTCCTCCATCATCCCCCAAAAATCAGTTTCAGACTCCAATTTTGCTGACTGATACTACTTTCTGAACTTGCTAAAATTTAACCTCTTCTTCAACAACAACACCATTCATTTACTAAGGATAATTAACCATGACAGACGAAAAAATTAGACAGATTGCCTTTTACGGAAAAGGCGGTATTGGTAAATCCACCACCTCTCAAAATACCATTGCTGGGATGGCGGAATTAGGTCAGCGCGTGATGATTGTCGGTTGTGACCCGAAAGCTGATTCCACCCGCTTAATGCTGCACAGTAAAGCTCAAACCACCGTACTCCACCTCGCCGCCGAACGGGGTGCAGTGGAAGATGTCGAACTGGAAGAAGTATTGCTCACGGGCTATCGTGATGTCCGTTGCGTAGAATCTGGTGGCCCAGAACCCGGTGTGGGCTGTGCTGGACGGGGGATTATCACCGCGATTAACTTCCTAGAAGAAAACGGCGCCTATGAAGACCTGGATTTCGTCAGTTATGACGTTTTAGGGGACGTTGTGTGTGGTGGTTTCGCCATGCCAATTCGCGAAGGAAAAGCCCAAGAAATTTACATTGTTACCTCCGGGGAAATGATGGCAATGTACGCCGCCAATAACATTGCTCGTGGGGTACTTAAATATGCTCACTCCGGCGGTGTACGTTTAGGCGGTTTAATTTGCAACAGCCGTAAAGTTGACCGGGAATTAGAATTAATTGAAACCTTAGCCAAACGGTTAAATACTCAAATGCTTCACTTTGTCCCCCGCGACAACGTGGTGCAACACGCTGAATTGCGCCGGATGACCGTGATTGAGTATGCCCCCCAACATCCTCAAGCTCAAGAGTATCGCACCCTGGCTAACAAGATTATCGCCAACAAAAATCTGACCATTCCGACTCCGATTTCCATGGATGAATTAGAAGATTTACTGGTGGAATTCGGTATTTTAGGAGATGACAAAGAATTCGAGCATTTAGTTGGCAAAACCGCCGATGAAGCTCCTGTAACCGTTGGCGTTTAATTACAGTAATCAGTAATCAGTTATCAGTCATCAGTCCAGAAAAGAAGTATTTAATAAACAGTCTATTAAATACTTAACTCTGACCCAGATCACTGATTACTGATTCCTCCCTTATTCCTATTTATTATCAGAGGTAGACATGACTCCTATCGAATCTACTACTCTTGACTCCCAAGAATTAGTTGTTGACAAAAAAGAACTGATTAAAGAAGCCATAGAACTCTATCCCGATAAAGCCAAGAAAAAACGGGAAAAACATCTCAACGTTTTTGAAGAAGGTAAATCCGATTGTGGCGTTAAGTCCAATATTAAATCGGTTCCCGGTTCCATGACCACTCGCGGTTGCGCCTACGCCGGTTCTAAAGGGGTGGTTTGGGGGCCGATTAAAGACATGATTCACATCAGTCATGGCCCCGTCGGTTGCGGTTATTATTCTTGGTCAGGTCGGCGGAATTACTATATTGGTACCACAGGCATTGATAGCTTTGGGACAATGCAATTTACTTCCGATTTCCAAGAACGAGATATCGTATTTGGTGGCGATAAAAAACTCGCCAAACTAATTACGGAACTGGATGAATTATTCCCTTTAAATAGAGGGGTTTCAATTCAATCTGAATGTCCGATTGGTTTAATTGGAGATGACATCGAAGCCGTTGCCAAAAAAGCCAGTAAAGAAATTGGTAAAACCGTTGTTCCTGTCCGTTGTGAAGGCTTCCGGGGTGTGTCTCAATCTTTAGGACACCACATTGCTAATGACGCAGTTCGAGATTGGGTATTCCCCCAAGCGGACAAGAAAAAGAAAGAATTGGGCATTGAAGGCACCCCCTACGATGTCGCTATTATCGGAGACTACAACATCGGTGGAGATGCTTGGTCAAGCCGGATTCTCTTAGAAGAAATGGGCTTACGAGTGGTGGCGCAGTGGTCGGGAGATGGCACCCTCCACGAAATGATGATGAGTCCTACGGTAAAACTGAATTTAGTTCACTGCTATCGCTCAATGAACTATATTAGCCGCCACATGGAAGAAGCTTATGGAATTCCTTGGTTAGAATATAACTTCTTTGGCCCGACTCAAATTGCGGCATCTCTACGGGAAATTGCCAGTAAATTTGACGAAAAAATTCAAGAGAATGCCGAAAAAGTTATTGCTAAATACGAAGCTCAAACCAAAGCGGTACTGGATAAATTCTACCCCCGGTTAAAAGATAAAACTGTAGCTTTAATGGTGGGTGGTTTGCGTCCGCGCCACGTTGTTCCTGCCTTCCATGATTTAGGCATGAAACTGATTGGTACGGGTTATGAATTTGGTCACAATGATGACTACAAACGCACAACTCATTATATCGAAGACGGCACGTTAATTTATGATGACGTTTCTGCCTATGAGTTCGAGCATTTTGTTAAAGAATTGAAGCCGGATTTAATTGCTTCTGGAATTAAAGAGAAGTACGTTTTCCAAAAAATGGCACTTCCTTTCCGTCAGATGCACTCTTGGGATTATTCTGGCCCCTATCACGGTTATGACGGTTTTGCTATCTTTGCCCGGGATATGGATTTAGCCCTGAATAGTCCGACTTGGGGATTAATTGGTGCTCCTTGGAAGAAATAAACGGTAAATAGTTATCAGTAATCAGTGAAGAGTTAATAGTTAATGAGTCAATCGTTATTGGCTTTCATATTAAAAACTCCTAACTGATAACTGATAACTGATAACTGATAACTGATAACTGATAACTGATAACTGATAACTGATTATTGGAGATTGAGTCATGCCACAGGATAATATAGACCAAATTCAAGACCACGTTACTTTATTTCACCAAGAAGAATATCAACAGTTATTTGCGGGTAAAAAAGAATTTGAAGGCGGACATAGCCCAGAAGAAGTCACCCGCATTGCAGAATGGACAAAAACCTGGGAATATCGGGAACAAAACTTTTCTCGGGAAGCCTTAACCGTCAACCCCGCCAAAGCTTGTCAACCGTTAGGGGCGATTTTAGCCGCCGTTGGGTTTGAAGCCACTCTGCCCTTTGTTCACGGCTCTCAAGGTTGTGTCGCTTACTTCCGTTCTCACTTTACGCGCCACTTTAAAGAACCCTTTTCTGCCGTATCTTCTTCTATGACTGAAGATGCTGCGGTATTTGGGGGACAGAATAATATGATTGAAGGTTTGGCAACCTCCTACAATCTCTACAAACCCAAAATGATTGCGGTGTGTACGACTTGTATGGCAGAAGTGATTGGAGATGACTTGCAAGCCTTTATTAATAATGCCAAACAGGCTAATTCTGTACCTCAAGACTATCCCGTTCCCTACGCCCACACCCCTAGTTTTGTTGGTTCCCATATTACGGGTTACGACAATATGATCAAAGGGATTTTATCGAATCTCACCGCCGGGAAAAAAGCCGAAACCACCAACGGAAAAATTAACTTTATTCCCGGTTTTGAAACCTATATTGGCAACCTCCGGGAAGTCAAGAGAATTGCCGAATTAATGGGAATTAACTATACCCTATTAGCGGATAATTCCGAGTATTTAGATTCTCCCAATACCGGAGAATACAAAATGTATCCCGGTGGCACTCCCCTAACCGAAGCGGCGGATTCTATTAATGCCGAAGCCACCATTGCTTTACAATCCTATTCCACCACTAAAACCCGTGATTATATCAGTAGTGAATGGAAGCAACCCACCTACGTCAATCGCCCGATTGGAATTCGGGGTACCGATGAATTCTTGATGAAATTATCGGCTTTAACAGGTAAACCAATTCCGGCTGAATTAGAAGACGAACGGGGACGGGCAGTAGACGCACTGACGGACTCCCAAGCCTGGTTACATGGCAAACGAGTCGCCATGTATGGAGACCCTGATTTAGTGATTGGTTTAACTCAATTCCTGTTAGAAATTGGGGCGGAACCCGTGCATATTTTAGTTAGCAATAGCAATAATGCTTTTGAAGCTGAATTGAAAGCCATCTTAGATGCCAGTCCCTTTGGAAAAGGCGCGACAATTTGGGGTGGAAAAGACTTATGGCATCTGCGTTCACTGTTATTTACTGAACCCGTAGATTTATTAATTGGTAATTCCTACGGCAAGTATTTATGGCGGGATACCAAAACACCCTTAGTCAGAATTGGCTATCCAATTTTTGACCGCCACCACCTGCACCGCTATTCAACCTACGGTTATCAAGGGGCGATTAACTTGCTGAATTGGATTGTGAATACCCTCCTGGATGAACTAGACCGCAATACCATTATCCCCTCAAAAACCGATATTTCCTACGACTTAATTCGGTAATTTTCAAATTAGGAAAAGGGAAAAAGCTTTTTCCCTTTTCCTATTGCCACAATTGCTGTTCACTTAATCTTCTCTTGGAGTCCTATGGCTACTCTCCTACATACACACGATATCCATAGTCACGACCATCATTTTGTAACCCCAAAAAATCGGGGAATTGACATTTTATTTCCCCTGCGGCGTTGGGTGGATGGATTACCTGTAGGCAACCGCCAAATTGCCCATTGGATTTGCCAAGTTATTCCCTGTTGCTGTCCCTTTGAACGGGATATTAATCTTTGGGGAAATACCTATCATATTCCGCCCCTGTGCAAACTCAATCCTTTATATGATGAGTTAGTGGGTTTACGATTTCGCGCCCTGAGTTATCTAGCAGATGTGTGTTCAGAAGATATTACCCCCTACATTTGCTAATAGGAATTAGCGTAAAACTATGAAGATTACTCAAGGTAAAATTAACGAACTCCTGAGTGAACCCGGTTGTGAACATAATCACAAACATGGGGAGAAAAAAAAGAAAGCCTGCCAACAGCAAGCCCAACCGGGTGCAGCCCAGGGCGGATGTGCCTTTGACGGCGCCATGATTACCCTAGTCCCGATTACCGATGTCGCCCATCTCGTCCACGGCCCCATTGCCTGTGCCGGAAATTCCTGGGGAAGTCGGGGCAGTCTTTCCTCTGATTCCCATCTCTATAAAATGGGATTTACAACGGATTTAACCGAGAATGATGTCATCTTTGGCGGAGAAAAAAAACTCTACAACGCCATTTTAGACGTTCAACAACGCTACCAACCGGCGGCGGTTTTCGTCTATTCCACCTGCGTCACCGCCTTAATTGGAGATGACTTAGATGCGGTCTGTGCGGCGGCGGCTAAAAAGCTGGGAACTCCAGTAATTCCGATTAATTCCCCCGGATTTATTGGCAGTAAAAACTTAGGAAATCGCGTCGGCGGAGAATCTTTATTAGAATACGTTATTGGCACGGCGGAACCGGAATTTACCACCCCCTTTGATATCAATTTAATCGGCGAATATAATATCGCCGGAGAACTTTGGGATGTCCTCCCCCTATTTGAAAAATTGGGAATTCGTGTCCTCTCTAAAATGACTGGAGATGCCCGTTATCAAGAAATTTGTTATGCTCACCGCGCTAAATTAAACGTTACAATTTGTTCTAAAGCCCTAATTAATATTGCTAGAAAAATGGAGGAACGCTATGGAATTCCCTATATTGAAGAATCGTTCTACGGCGTAGAAGATATCAATCGCTGCTTACGCAATATTGCCCAAAAATTAGGGGATTTATCCTTACAAGCTAAAGTCGAACAACTTATAGCGGAAGAAACCGAAAAATTAAACACAGAATTAGCTTTTTATCGAGAACGACTCAAAGGCAAACGAGTTGTACTGTACACCGGAGGCGTAAAAAGTTGGTCAATTATTTCCGCAGCTAAAGACTTAGGGATGGAAGTCGTAGCCACCAGCACAAAAAAAAGTACCGAAGAAGATAAAGCTAAAATTCGCACCTTATTAGGAGCAGAAGGCATCCTCATGGACAAAGGCAATGCCTCAGAATTACTCAAAGTTATTGCCCAAACCAAAGCCGATATGTTAATCGCTGGAGGTCGAAATCAATATACTGCCTTAAAAGCTAAAATTCCCTTTCTGGATATTAACCAAGAACGTCATCATTCCTATGCGGGATATGCGGGGATGGTTTGTATGGCTAGAGAATTAGAAGAAGCCCTCTATAGCCCGATTTGGTCACAGGTTCGTCAACCCGCCCCTTGGGATTTAGAGGAGGTTATTTAAGATGGCTGCTGTTATTTCAAGGCAAAAATCCGTAGCGGTTAATCCCCTCAAACAAAGCCAACCTTTGGGAGCCACTTTAGCGTTTTTAGGGCTTAAAGGCATGATGCCTTTATTACATGGTTCCCAAGGTTGTACAGCTTTTGCTAAGGTTTCTTTAGTTCGACATTTTCGAGAAGCAATTCCTTTGGCGACAACCGCCATGACCGAAGTAACCACCATTTTAGGAGGAGAAGAAAACGTTGAACAAGCGATTTTAACCTTAGTGGAAAAATCCAATCCTCAAATTATTGGTCTATGTACAACCGGACTAACCGAAACCCGAGGAGATGACATGGAGGGTATTCTTAGAAGTATCCGCAAACGTCACCCCGAATTATACGATTTACCGATAGTTTTTGTCTCTGCTCCTGACTTTCGAGGTGCCTTACAAGATGGTTTTGCTGCCGCCGTTGAAAGCATGATGCGCGAACTTCCCCAACCCGGTGAAACTCGCCCCCAACAAGTTACCTTATTAATGAGTTCTGCCTTTAGTCCGGGGGATGTTCAAGAACTCAAAGAAATTACGGCTGCTTTTGGATTAATTCCGATTGTTGTTCCCAATTTATCTGCTTCTTTAGATGGTCATTTGGATGACTCCTATAGTTCCGTAACCACCGGGGGAACCAGTTTAGCCGAACTCCGAGAAATTGGCAGTTCTGTGTATACTTTAGCCTTCGGGGAAAGTATGCGCCCCAGTGCCCAAATTCTGGAAAAACGGTTTGGAATTCCCTTTGAAGTCTTTCCCCAAATTACCGGTTTAGGCGCGGTTGATGAGTTGTTACAAGGACTGTCTGACTTAAGTGGAATTGCAGTTCCCGAAAAATATCGCTACCAACGCCGTCAGTTACAAGACGCCATGTTAGACACTCATTTCTACTTTGGACGCAAGCGGGTTTGTTTAGCCTTGGAACCCGATTTGTTGTTCGCAACGGTGGGATTATTAATGGCGATGGGGGCGGAAATTCAAGCCGCTGTCACCACCACTAAATCCCCCATTCTGGAAGAATTACCGATTGAAACTGTAATTATTGGGGATTTAGAAGACTTTGAAGACTTAGCATCGGGGGCGGATTTATTAATTACCAATTCTCACGGGGCTGAGATTTCTCAGCGCTTAAAAATTCCGCTTTTTCGCCAAGGATTTCCCATCTTAGACCGCTTGGGAAATGGTTACTCTTGTTCCGTCGGCTACCGAGGAACAATACAACTTTTGTTTGAGCTTGGCAATTTGTTTTTAAGTCAAGAAGAATCCAGACATTTAAAACTTGTTTAATTTTCTGGGTTGACGTTGATTAAAAATCGAATTCCATGATTTATAATAAATAGCAAGAGGTCAGGAATGAAAATAGCATTTACAACCAGTGATAACGTTCATATTAATGCTCATTTTGGTTGGGCAAAAAAAATTGATGTTTATGAAGTCACCCCAGAAAGTTATCAATTTGTAGAAACCTTAAAATTTGAGGGCGACCTCAAAGAAGATGGCAATGAAGATAAGCTATTACCCAAGATTGAAGCGTTATCAGATTGCACGATTGTTTATGTTTCTGCCATTGGCGGAAGTGCGGCGGCTCGTTTAGTGAAAAAACGGATAACTCCTGTTAAAGCTCAATCAGAGGAACAGGAAATTACCGATGTTCTCACTAAATTAGTGGCAACATTAAATGGAAATCCTCCCCCTTGGCTGAGGAAAGTCCTACAACAAGAAAAGTCTAGCTTTTTAGATCAATTAGAGGAGGAAACCGCCGTATGAGTTCAACTGAAACTGTGACCGAAAACTCCAATACTGAAATTTTAACCCATCCGTTTTTGCAGGAGTTAGTTCGCCAAATTCGAGCCGAAGATTCCTATGGATTTTATCGAAATTGGACAGATGAATTAATGTTAAAACCCTTTATTGTCAGTCGGGAAGCCAAACGTAAAATTTCCGTTGACGGTGAGGTTGAAGCCAATACTAAGGGACGGATTCAGTTATTTTATCGTGCCATTGCGGCTCTGGTTGAAAAAGAAACCGGCTTACTTTCTCAAATTGTGATTGATTTAAGTCACGAAGGCTTTGGTTGGGCATTAGTGTTTTCCGGTCGGCTTTTATTAGTGACAAGAACGTTACGAGATGCTCAACGTTTTGGGTTTGATTCCTTGGAGAAATTAGCAGCCGAAGGCGAAAAGCTAACTCAATCTGGAATTGATTTAGCCAAACGCTTTCCTGAAGTTGGCAACCTTTAATTTCAGTTATCAGTTATCAGTTATCAGTTAAGAAATGAATAATTGATTAACTCTTATACTGACAACTGACAACTGACAACTGACAACTGATAACTGATAACTGATAACTGATAACTGATTCAAACATTATGGTTCAAGCCCAAGAAACAAACCCAATCCCTGTTAGTATTGAGGAGTTAAAAACTCAGATTAAACGACTCAACAGCAAAGCAGGACAACAAAAAATGGATCTGCATGATTTAGCGGAAGGACTGCCGACAAATTATGATCAATTAATGGAAATGGCAGCCGAAACCTACGAAATCTATCGTCAGTTAGATCAACTCAAACAACAACTTAAACAACAGGAAAATAGCTAATGAGTAAAACCTTATCTGAGTTTGAAAAACTGGTCAATGCTGAAGATTATTTCCAGTTTTTTGACTTAAGCTATGACCCGCAAGTGGTCAACGTCAATCGCCTACATATTTTGCAGAAATTCTCCCAATTGGTTAAAGAAATTGATGCCAGTTGGGCGGGAGAAAATCCTGAAGAAAAACTCCCCTTATATGAAATTGCCTTGCAAAATGCCTACACCGTGTTTTTGACTTCTAATTCTTTAGACCAGAAGCTGTTTAAAGTCTTTAATCAAAAGCAAGGAAATGTAGTTTTGCTCACAGAAATTAATTCGGACTAAGGAGAATAATGGTGTTCCAACTCACCCCAACTGAATTAGAACGCTACCGTCGCCAAATCATGCTTCCCGGCTTTGGAGAAGTGGCACAAAAACGACTGAAATCCTCAACGGTATTAGTCACAGGTGTAGGCGGTTTAGGAGGGACGGCTGCACTTTATTTAGCAGTTGCAGGTGTGGGAAAATTAATCCTGCTTCGGGGGGGAGAATTGCGCCTAGATGACATGAATCGTCAGGTGTTAATGACCGATAATTGGGTCGGGAAACCCAGAGTTTTTAAAGCTAAAACTACCCTGGAAAACATTAACCCCGACATACAAATTGAGGCAATTGAGCAGTATGTAACCCCGGAAAATGTTGATGCTTTAGTCCAAGCCTCAGATCTGGTACTGGACTGCGCTCATAACTTCATTGAACGGGATTTATTAAATACAGCTTGCGTGCGCTGGAATAAGCCTATGGTGGAAGCTGCCATGAACGATATGGAGGCTTATTTAACCACCATTGTTCCTGGTAAAACCCCTTGTTTATCCTGTATCTTTCCTGAAAAACCTGATTGGGATAAACGCGGGTTTGGGGTGTTAGGAGCCGTATCAGGAACCCTAGCTTGTTTAACTGCATTAGAAGCCATTAAGGTCTTAGCAGGAATCGGAAAACCGCTATTCTCTCAATTGCTAACAATGGATTTAAGCAGTTTAGATTTTGCCAAACGTCGCCCTTACCACGACCCAAATTGTCCCGTTTGTGGGGACAAAAATCGAGAGAGAAATCTAACAAATTTATCAAATCGTAAGAATTCTTTACTCCTGGCAATTTCCTAGCCCTTTGAGAGTTGAATTGAGACGCTTATAATTTGAGTAATTTCTCCCTAACCCTGGCTAATTGTTAATGATTTATTTTCGATCACAGAGGATTTTTTATGACCTTAACCTTAACGGAAGTTGCTGAATTACGTCTACGGACTTTTCTACAAAGTTCGGGAAAAAGTGAAACCAAAACCCAACGGGGGGTACGTTTTTCCGTGATAGATGGCGGTTGTAGTGGTTATCAATATTCCTTAGATATCACCTCCGAACCCCAAGCGGATGATTTGTCAGAACAACTCGGTAAAATTCGAGTTTATATTGACAAAAAAAGTGCCCCTCTATTAGAAGGAGTTGTGGTTGATTATGTGGAAGGGTTAACTCAAAGTGGCTTTAAATTTTTGAATCCTAATGCGACGGATACCTGTGGCTGTGGTCAATCTTTTCAAGCCGGAAACTGCACCCCTACAGGTGTCCCTTGTAGTTAATCTTTGAAGCTTATTTAGTTTAATTAAATCATTCAGGAGAAATTTTATCATGGCAACATTAACGGGTTTAACCTTTGGCGGAACAACTTGGACACCGCAATTTGTACAGGAAATTAACCAAGAGAAATGTATTGGTTGTGGAAGATGTTTTAAAGCTTGTGGTCGTAATGTATTACAACTCCGAGCTTTGAATGAAGATGGAGAATTTGTTGAGGATGAAGAAGAGGATGAAATTGAACGGAAAGTCATGAGTATTATTCATCCAGAGTCCTGTATTGGTTGTGAAGCTTGTTCACGAGTTTGTCCCAAAAATTGTTATACCCATGCTTCTCTGGTCGAAGCTTAAATCACAACTCCTAAGCTGTCACGCACTTAATTTTTTTGCCCACAAGCCTTGCTAGAAGGACTCTAGGCTACAAAATATTCAATTTAGATGCGGAGCAGCTTACTACCGATATTAAAGAGAGAAAAACTATTCCGATAAATTGGTTTAATGCTGTTTTTTCTCTCTTTTCATCCGTCCGTATTTCTCGAAACTGAGACAAAAAATCGTCACTTGTTCGCCAGAAGAAGAGCGTTTTTCTGGCTATTTTTTAAAAGAACTTCCAAACAACGAGGGGAATTATGACTGAACAACGCCAAGAACTTTACATGAATTTAATAGATCAATTGTTACATTGTCCCAATGGTCAAGAACCCGACGTTTTAGATAGTAATCAAGAGTTAATTGATGCGGGTTTAATCAAAACTATGGCAAAAACAGCGGCTTACTTTGCCCACCATGATAATCCAGATGCCTCTAAATTCTTAATTCATGTTGCCCGGGAATTAAGTATCCAATTAGGACTCTATGAACAGCCTACTCAAACTCTTAGTAACGAAAATACCTGAAGAATTTCCGTGTTTTTAAAACGGGAATTATCAAAAAGTTTAATCAAAACCAGGGTTTAATCACTTAAGTAGAACACCGGGGAAGAGTGACGAAAGAAAACAATTGTTTTCTTTCGTCACTCTCAAAAGTTTTAAGTAAAAATTGGACTAAACAGTTGCCATCGCTATTTGATGTCGAACCTGTAGAATTTGGGGATTTTCTTCACAGTAAATCTGAAACGCGGTTTTCTCTTTGGGTTCGACACCTTCTTGATAAGTCGCTTCAGCTTCTAACTCTTCTGTCAACGCCCAAGCCTCCACCGCTTCTGGGCTGGTAATTCCTTTGGTCGCCGAAATTGATTTAGCTTCCTCAATGGCTTTTGCCAATTCTCGACGCAGCAGGGGAGCTTTAGGATTTTCTAGGAAATCCCCTTTTAACAGAATATCCGTTTGAGAAATAATCCCCATCAAAGTATTGCTAATCACCGGAGCAACATGAATACCCGTATTCGCAAATAATCGGGCAACATACTCAACTCCGAGATTGGGATTAACCACAATACAAGGTTTTGTCATAATCTCATAAACTCGGATTTTCTCTAAGTCTTTTCCATAGGCAACCACCTTAGAAACAATGTCCGTTTGGGTGATAATTCCATAGGCATCTTGTGGAGAACGCAAATCGACAATTAAAGCCCGTAAATTTTTCAGTCGCATCAATTTAACGGCTTCAGCCACGGTGGCAGAACCCCGAATTGTGGCAACATCTTGAGTCATAATATCAGATGCTTTCAACATAATTTTTTCCTCATTTTCTAGTGTTCAATTTAAAAACTTTTAGCCGTCTGGGCTGTGGGGTTAAATTCAAAACGAGATTGGGGTAGGGAGTCCCCATACAGATTAAAAGTAACGGTGGGTTCTTCTCCTACTGCTTCTACGCTATGAATGGCATTCGGTGTAAAACTGATAATTTCTCCAGTCCGAAAAATTCTTTCGCCGGTCAGTTCAATTTTCGAGGGAAATTTGGCATCGTTACAAGGTCGCCAAAATCGATGTTTTTCTTGTCCCTTCAGCACAGCCACAATTCCCCAAGTGCCATGATTGTGAATCGGTGAACTGACTCCCGGTGCAAAGGTGACGTTTTGGATCGTTAGGGGATATCCAATCTCATCATACAGCGTCATAATCGCCAGACCTGTTTTGGGACAAGGCTCTAAGTATTGCGTTTGTACCCAATAAGAATTGGTAATTAATTGGCGCACCAGCCTTCGGATTTGGGGTAAATAGTCCCACTGTTCGGCTTCATGATTTGCCCGCTCAACCACATCCAAAATTTCGGTTAGGAAGCGATGTAAGTAATAATATTCCCTGATTAAATCCCACTCCCTAGCTGCGGGTCGAGGTTGACATTCTCCATGGTCTGTTATGAGCCAGTCTCTAGTATTCATCCAGGTTATCAGAAAAATGGGTTTAAAAACCCTAAGTGGAACGTCGCGGGAGGTCATTCCGAGACTTTAGACGGACGTGGGAGAGAGTGTAAGACCTAAGTATTTGGGCAGTTATTGTTGAACCGTCAACCCCATTCAACGACCATCCGTAAAACGGTGGCGAGGCGAGGAATCACCGCACTTCTAGGGCGGTGAGGATGTCAAATCAAAGATTTGATATTAATACTTAACGGCTGTTATTGCTACTTAAGGAGTCACATTCTTGATATCGGTTTGTATTGTCGCATACATTATCTCTGAATCAGATTGTACTCAAAGCTCTAAATCCATAGCTGAAAGAGTTTTAATTTTTTTTGGGGGAAGAGGTACTGGCATTTTTTAGCCCCATCTCTGACTATCCCTAAGAAAAAATCAATCAAGTTGCCCTAATTACTGTAGCTAAATATACAAAATATCATTGATTTAGGATGATTTTTATTTATATTTATTACAGAAAACATTAAAAAATACTTAATTAATATTTAATTGTTTAAGCTGAACAAAATAGCGAGCCTTGCTAATTAAGAATAGTATCAACTAAATTATGAAGTGATTGCAATTCGCTATGTCTTATTCCATCACTAATCGTTGCCTTCAGTGCGATACTTGTGAACCCCTTTGTCCTACAGGAGCGATCAAACTCAAAAACGACAAATATTGGATAGATCCCGATTTATGTAATAACTGTGAAACCTACTCTCAACCCCAATGTGTAACCTCCTGTCCCGTTAACTCCCCAGTTCCTTTACAAACCAAAAAAGGCAGATATAAAATAGATCCCACGAGAACTCTGCCGAGTCCAAATCTGTTTACAAATGGAAAAAACAGTCCCTTTGCTTCTGCCATTGCCATTTGGGACTTGTGCAACATTCTCGTACAGGGTGCATCCCTGCCTTGGGAATTAGAAGAGACCGGAGAACTCTACTATCAGCGACAAATCTTAAACGGAAAAGGTCAGATTGTCTACCGGATCGCCAACCCCTTAGCAGATGAACCCACTGCCCCCCTGAAACAAACGGAAGCGACTACAATCATTGAATCCTTTGACCTGAAAGCGGCTTGTTTGAATTTAATCTATGCTGCCTATATTACGGCTTTAGATCGGCCGTGGGAAGAAGAATTTATGATTAATGATCTGCAAATTGAAGAATATTTAGGCCTAGATAAACGCAAAGACTTGAGTAAATCTGCTAAATTAGCTCTGATTAAAGAATTAGCGCAACAACCCTGTAAATTAATGGCGAGTATTGATTTACCCACCCAAGGAAAAGTCAAAGGAATTTCCATTAAAAATAGTCCCCTCTGGCATTTATTAGAAATTCAACATCATTTTCAAGAAGAAGAGGGGGGATGTAAACATTTAGTCGGATTAACATTTAGAATCAAAGCGGGACAGTGGACAAAACTTTTTCTGAATCGACAAGGCTGTAAAGAACGAAATAGTTTTTATCAATATGGGACTCTACCAAAAGCCATATTAAATGCCGTTATGAGTATTTGGCAACAACATCCCGGAGCCGCCCGGATGTTACTTTGGTTATTATTTAAAACTAAAATGGGGAAAGAACAGCGCGTCACCGTTCCCACCTTAATGCGAGTTGCCTATGGGGAGAAAAAAATTAACAGTTTATCTTCCAAAAAAGAGGAACGAAAACGACTGATGAAGATTTTTGAAAATGACTTAGAAATTATGAGTTACTATGGAATAAAACCCGCATTCGATCCCATTACTTATCCCCTAGAAATTCAACCTTTGTGGGTAAAGCTCAACAATATTCCCGAAGAAGCAGAGGCAGCTTTAGACTTTTGGATTGCTGATGGCAGTCAGAATAATCGCTTAACGGATGTCGCCCCTCGAGGGAAGTGGAATCGGTTAATGAATGCCCGGATTTTATATTTTGAAATCCCTCCCGAATGGGAATCCTCCAGCAAAATTAAAATGATTCAGCCTCAAAAACCTAAATCGAGAACAAAAGTTAAATCATCCCTGGAACTTTCCTCTCAACAAATTATTGAAGCCCGAAAAATCCGGCTTTTGAGTCAGAGAGAATTAGCATCCTTAATGGGAAAAAGTCAAAGCTGGATTAGAGATATTGAAAATGGTCGCTTTCGAGTTAAGGGAGAAGACCAAATGTTATTGCGAAAAGTGTTAGGGATGATTTGATACTCCCGACGCCTGAAGCCAGGGGATCAAACCCCCTCTTCAGTTAAATTTTAATCAATGTAGCGGTTGAAAAATTAGTAAAATATTATCAGAGCGATCGCCCCGTATATATAATAATACCATTTCCAAAAAGTTATGCAACAGTAGCCAGGGCTTCTAAAATGTAATCCCATCCAGTTAAAGATGCTATAATTTCTGGAGAGAAGCCTTCAATTATAGTTATAGCGCTACGCGCATACGTTAGGACAATTTCTAAATGCAGCATCCACGCATTCTCTGACAGTTTGAAATTCGTTTAATTTCTGTTTCATCCATGTCTTTAAAACAGCCCACCAGTTTTCAATCTTGTTCAAGTCGGGAG
>CAITND010000174.1 GCA_903893625.1 uncultured Oscillatoriales cyanobacterium | reverse complement strand
TTTTCCTGTTAATAAATGTCAAAATCGTTCATTCTTAATATTTCCAACTTATTTGATAAAAATTAGACAGAATTTGACCAGAAAATTTGATGATTTTTTTTGAATATAGCGATCGCATTTTTGAAAATGAAAACGCCCTGGGGGGTTTGGGGGGGCTGTTCCCTGTTCCCTGCTATATCGATTGATCGAAATCATTTAAAGGGTTATTATCTATGAAAGCCATTTCACAAGATCACCATCATATTTTATTTGATGATTCTCGTTCAAAAGTCGATTTAACACAGCTTCAAACTCTATTTAAACTCGCTGCATTTTGGGCCAAAGATCGAAGCCAAGAGGATTTAAAAATTGCGGTTGCTAATAGTGAACCTGTGGTTACAGTGTGGGATTACGAGCAAATGATTGGGTTTGCTAGAGCAACATCCGATGGGATTTATCGTGCTAATATTTGGGATGTGGTGATTCATCCTGACTATCAAGGCAGTGGACTGGGACGAAAATTAGTCCAAACGGTGTTAAGTCATCCCAAAATGTGCCGCGTTGAACGGGTTTATTTAATGACAACCTATCAACAACAATTCTATGAACATATTGGGTTTGAATATAATTCCAGTACCACAATGGTTTTGAATAATCAACCCTTAGAAATGAACAGTCAGAAAGTAGAATTAACAACCATTTGCCTTTAAAAATAACTCAGAAGCCGGGTTTCTTAAGAAAAATTCTTGATTTCAGTTGTTGAATCTAGGAGAGAAACCCGGTTTCTTATTTTCCCTTCAGAGGTGACAAAAACTCCCCTTCGTGAAACACTAATAAATATACTCAGATATCGAGATTATGACCGTCAGCACAACCTCTGAACCCGAATTGATGTCCCGTTTCGTCAACGGGATTTTGGCCGTTAAACCCCTAAACAATTTTGCCAAACACCAAGCTCGTCAAATGATGATTAAACGGGCTGAAAAAATGGGAGTTCCCTGGCGAAAACAGACGGAAACCCTGTTAGCCCGGAATTGGGATGCAGAATTAGCTCAGGTTCAAAACCCGAATCTGCAATATCCTGATTATTATGTCACTTCCTTCCATGCTTATGAGGAAGGAAATCTCAGTTGGCAAGCCGCCGTTGAAGTCGAAGTTGCGGCCTATGCGGTTCATTCTAAAATTTGGCCAGAAGCGGGGCCAAAGGGTGATGCTAAACTGCGACAAAGTTATCATGATATTTTAAAAGCTCAATTACCCACGCCTCCCCAGGATATTTTGGATTTAGGATGCAGTGTGGGAATGAGTACATTAGCTTTGCAAGAAACCTATCCCGATGCGAAGTTAACGGGTGTAGATTTATCCCCTTATTTTTTAGCGGTTGCGACCTATAATACTCAAAAACAATCTAATTGGAAATATCCTCCCCAATGGGTTCATGCAACAGCAGAATCAACGGGTTTACCCAGTGCCTCTTTTGACTTGGTTTCTCTGTGTTTAATTTGTCACGAATTACCCCAATCTCCTACCCGTGAAATTTTCCAAGAAGCACGGCGTTTGTTGCGTCCGAATGGTCATCTTTCTATTATGGATATGAACCCAAAATCGGAAATGTTCAAGAAAATGCAGCCTTATGTTTTTACATTGTTAAAAAGTACAGAACCCTATTTAGATGAATATTTTACATTAGATATTGAACAAGCCATAATGGATGCAGGATTTCAACGTCCTACGATTAATTTTAATAGTCCTCGTCACCGGACTATTATTGCTTCAGTGGCGTAGGTTTAACAAAATTAATCAGGGGAGGGCGGGTTTATGAAGGTTAATGGTAGATAATATAAGTTATCACAGAACCCGCCCCTACCGTTAGAAATTAAATTGCGCTTATGTTAGAAGCCAATGGTTTATTTAATGAATCCTTTTATTTAGCTCAAAACCCTGATGTGGCTGCGGCTGTTGCTTCAGGGGTGATTGTTAATGGATTTCAACACTTTATCGAGTCGGGTCAATTTCAGGTTCGTCAACCCAGTCCCCTCTATGATGAATCCTATTATTTAAGTACAAATCCTGACGTTGCCCAAGCCGTCAATAGTGGAGCGTTTGCCAGTGGCTTTCAACATTATATTAATATCGGACAGTTTGAAAATCGCAGCCCTAGTAATTTATTTGATAGCACCTATTATTTAAACGAAAATCCAGATGTTGCCGTTGAATTTGCCCAAGGAAATATTACCGGAATTGAGCATTTTGTTGAATTCGGACAATTTGAAAATCGCAATCCCACCCCACTATTTAATACTAACTATTATTTAGCTCAAAACCCTGATGCGGCGGTGGCGGTAGCTCAGGATGAACTCACCGGAATTCAACATTATATTGATATTGGAGCCGCCCAAAATCGTAGGTTTACCCCCTTTATTGAACCCCAGGGTTCTAGCTTACCTAACCGAGTCGCAACGGGTGATACAAGCCCAAATTCAACGGTATTTTGGACGCGCAGTTCTGCGGCGGGGCCGATTACTTTAGAATATGCGAATAATCTTAGTTTTATTAATCCTCTGGGAGTGCTTAATACTATTGTAACAGATATTACCCAACCTGTTAAATTAGAAGCCAATAATTTAAGCCCCAATACTCAATATTTTTATCGATTTACGAATGCAGAAGGGGTATCATCGGGGGGAAATTTTCGCACTCCAGCAACAATTGAAACCCAAAAAGGATTAAGATTTGGAGCAACGGCAGACGGACAAGGAGAATTAATGCCTTATGTCTCCGTTAATAATGTTCCTGAACGCAATTTAGACTTTTTTGTACAAGTAGGAAATACAATTTCTGCCGATACGATTTCCCCCGATTTACCGGATGTTCAACAAGCAACAACTCCTCTGGATTTTAGCACTAAATATAATGAGATTGTTTCCTCTCGTTTAGATCTCAATCCTTGGGCAAATTTACAAGCTTCAACAACATTATATGGCACTTGGAATGATCAAAATTTAATTACGGGTTTTGCTGGAGGTGAAATTCCAGCAGTATCTCCTCAACAATTCTATTTTGGAACTGAGGGACAATTTATTAATGATACTTCTCAATTTAATATTGGTTTAGAGGCTTGGAAAAACTATAATCCTGTGGGAAATCAGGTGTATGGAGAAACCGGAGATCCTCGCACAACTAATCAAGAAAAACTCTATCGATTTCAACCTTTTGGCAAGGATGGCGCCTTATTTGTTTTAGATGCACGTTCCTTTAGAGATGCACCCTTAACTCAAGTTCCTGACCCGGCTTTAGACAGTCAAATTAATCAGTTTTTAGCTTCCTCTTTTGACCCTAACCGGACATTATTAGGGGAAGTTCAATTACAGGATTTAAAGACAAATTTATTAGATGCACAAAACGCTGGAGTGACTTGGAAGTTTGTTTTTTCTCCAGTTCCGATTCAGAATTTAGGGTTATATAATTCTGCTGACCGTTGGGAAGGATATGCAGCCGAACGCACGGATTTATTACAATTTATTAACCAAAATAATATTGACAATGTAATATTTGTATCGGGAGGTGCAGGGGGAACAATTGTCAATGAATTAACCTATCAGTTGAATTTTGATCAACCTCAAATTAAAACGGATGCGATCGAAATTACTGTTGGGCCAATCGGGAATCAGTTTAAACTAGGGGAACAATTTATCCCCGCAACATTTGGGTCAGAACTGATAAACTTTAGTTCTATTGATACCATTACTCAGGATACAAAAGATTTTTATCAAAGTTTAGATACGGCTTCGGGTAAAGATCAATTAGTACAAAATATTATTAATAATCAACTCAATGAATTCGGGTATGACCCTATTGGTTTAGATGAAACAAAAGTCAATGCTGAATTAATCAAAGGGTCTTATTTTGCAGTGCATAATTTTGGTTGGACTGAATTTGTTGTTAATCCCCAAACTCAGCAGTTACAAGTCAACGTTTATGGAATTGAACCTTACACGGAAACGAATGTAGAACAAATTCCTACTACGATTATTAATCGTCAGCCAGAGGTGATTAGTCAGTTTGTGATGAATTCAGTTTGATAAAAAATTGCTTGATTTCGTCCTTTGGCTTTCGCTTTATAAAGCGCGTCATCTGCCTTTTTAATTAATAGATCAAAATTAGTATTAGGAAGGGGAATACAAGTGGTTATTCCTTGACTTAAGGTAACATAATGATGGGGTGAATTCGGATGAATCATTCTCACCTGCGCTAATTCTTCCTGAATAAATTCGGCTACAGTGATGGCTCCATATTGATCTGTATTGGGTAAAATTAGAGCAAATTCTTCCCCCCCATAACGAGCGACTAAATCCGCCGGACGTTTGGCTAATTTTGCTAAAATCCCAGCCACTTTTTTCAGACATTCATCCCCTTGTAAATGCCCATAATTATCGTTATAACGCTTGAAAAAATCCACATCACATAGAATTAAGGATAAGGGCAATTTTTCTCGTGCTAACCGTTTCCACTCCGTCAATAAATAGGTGTCAAAATAACGACGATTAGCAACTTGAGTTAAGCCATCAACCATAGCAAGGCGATGTAATTCGTGATTGGCTTCTTCGAGTTTATGATAGAGTTGAGACTGTTGAATAGCAATGCTGACTTGAGAGGCTAAAGACAGGATAATATTCACTTCTGATTGTTGCCAATTCCGTTGATGACTACATTGATGAACAATTAACAATCCCCATAAATTGTTGTCTTTGAGAATGGGAACAATTAACTTAGATTTAACCCCTAAAGTTTGTAAATAGTTGACTAAACAAGGAACTAAAATATCTTGAGTAATATCAGGAATAATTCGGGGATAACCCTGACAATATCGTTGATAATACTCTTGGGGAAAATCATATTCTGTGAAAGTTTCGTTTAAAACAGAAGGCAAATCTGGAGTCAGAGATTCGGTAACAACTGTACTGGTTTTATTACCAGAAAATCGTAAACATAAAACGCGATCGCAATTTAACAACTCTCGAATTTCATCAACGGTTGTTTGCAGGATTTCATCTAAATTCAGACTTTGGCGAATTTTCGTTGTAATTTTTCGGGTTAACCGTTCTCTTTGGATTTGTTGTTTAATGGCAACTTCGGCAATTTTTCGTTTCGTAATATCCTGTCAAATGCCAATTTGCATTCCATTAGATAAACGAATATTCGCCCAAGCTGTATCTAAAAGTTCTCCCTGTCGGGTGAGCGTTTTCATATCTTTCCATTCACCCGTTGGATTTAACATAAAATCGATGACTTCCTGACGATAATCGGGATCAGGATAACAAGCTTCTAGGAGATTCATCTGTTGAATTTCAGCAAAATACCATCCTAAAACTCGTTCTAATTCTCGATTAACCAGTAGAATTTTTCCTTGAGAATTATAAAACGCTAACATAATGGGAATATGATCAATGATCATTTCTAAAATTTCTGTTTTTCGCTGCAATTCTGCTTGAGCATTGACTAATTCCGTAATATCGGTATGAGTACCAATCATCCGAATTATATGCCCTTGATCATCTTTACAATGAATTGCACGACTGAGAATATAAACCGTTGACCCATTTTTATGATGAAATCGTTGTGTCGCTAAAAATCGATCAACTCGTCCACTATTGTAGTCCTCGATTAATTGTAAAGCTGCGATCCGATCTTCCTCAAAAATAACTTTTTCCCAGGAGGATAAAAGATTCGGTAATTCTTGATCTTGATACCCAATCATTTCTTTCCAACGGGACGAAAAATGAATCTCTCCGGTAACAAAATCCCAATCCCAAAATCCATCATTAGAGGCGGTAATAGCAAGTTCAAGTCGTTCTTTCGCGCGTTGTAATTCTTGTTCAACCTGTTGACGCTCTGCAATATCTTGGGTAACAACCATTTCCCCTATAATTTCCCCCGTTTCATTTGGCGTTTCTACAATTTCCTGATCATGGTTATAACTCTGTACAATCTGTTCTAAATCTTGCCGTTTTTGTCTTTCCTGTTGCAGTTGTATTTCTAATTGTTGTACTTGAATCCTTAGCTTTTCACACAGACTTTCTTTGCTACCAGGACAAGATCTAACATCTTCCGCCATGAATCCTCCATTGATTTCGTTGTATTGATTAGTTTTTTATAACGTAGTAACATATAATTTCCATTCTATATGATAACATTTTTACTGATTCCCCAAATCAGAGCTATCTACTGAGTTTAACAATTATTTTCTCACTTTAAACCCTTAAATACATGATTATAAAGCAGTTCGCCAATTAATCTTTAATCTAAAGCAAAAAAGCCAAAAACCCAGTTTCTATACTATCCTGTCTGCTACTGAGACAGCTTATAGAAACCGGGTTTTTGATTAACTGATCTGAAATTCAAGCTAAGACAGAATGTTCAGGACGGGCAAAAATCATCCGACCTGCGGAAGTTTGTAGAGAACTGGTAACAATTACTCGCACCTGATCCCCAACATATTCACTTCCATCTTCCACGACAACCATTGTGCCATCATCTAAATAACCAATACCCTGAGAGGGTTCTTTGCCTTCTTTACGAATTTTTAACTCAATAATATCCCCAGGTAAATAGGACGCACGAATCGCTTGAGCTAAATCATTAATATTCAGAACCGGAACTTGCTGTACTGTTGCTACTTTCGATAAATTGTAATCATTTGTTAATAGCGTGGCATTAATTTCTTGAGCAAATCGGACTAATTTAGCATCCACCGTTTGCGGTTCTTCGTAATCAGCCGGATGAATTGAAATCTGATCAGGATATTCTTCTCGTAAGCGGTTAAGAATATCTAATCCTCGCCGTCCTCGCACTCGTTTTTGATCATTAGCGGCATCAGCAACTAACTGTAATTCCTGTAAAATAAACTGAGGAACTAAAATTTGACCTTCAATGAAACCCGTTGCTAACAAACTTTCAATACGTCCATCAATAATACAGCTTGTATCGATTACTTTTGCATAGGCAGGTTTTAGGGTGCCTTCTGCTAACAACATCGATTCTAAACTGTTGGGATTAATAATTCTTAAAAATGCTCGTCCGTGAGTATCCGCTATATTAACCCCAGTAAATCCAAACATGACACTGCATAACACCGCTAACAAAGGTTTTATAAACCCAACTTCACGAGGAATCGGCAGTAAAAATAAAGGCGCTAACATTAAATTAGCCACTAATAATCCAATTACTAAACCGATAGCACGGGTTAGTAAGACATCAAGAGGCATCTGGCGAATTTTTTCTTCCAGACGGCGATAGGTGGTTTGTACCACTAAACCGATTACGCCTCCAATTAAGGCTGTAAATGCACCCGTAACCGATCGCAGTCCTTCGATATTTGTGACTTGATCCAGTACAGGTTTCGGAAGCAGTTCAATGCCGTAGAAGCCCGTTCCAGCACCAGCTATTAAGAATAAAATAATAATGATTGCATCTAGCATGATTTTAAGCCGATGGAAGTGGGTTGGAAATCCCGTTGAGGATGTTCGCAGGTTTGGGTACTATTATATCTTCTCAAGGATGAAAAGCAAAACGAACAATTTATTGTCCGTTTTTTTTGCTTGTACTTAGATTGTTTAACCTATGAAAACATCTGTTTTGCGAAAGGCTCAACATCAGGATTTGCCATTGTTGATGGCGATAGAAGAAACTGTATTTCCCGGAGATCGGATTAGCAGCACAAGCTTTCAGCGTTTTATTAAGAAGAATGAAGGTTTAGTTGTAGCCGAACAAAATGGGTTAATTCTTGGCTATGTACTCACACTGTATCGCGCCAGAACATCCATCGCCCGTCTCTATTCACTTGCAGTTGCTCCAGCCACACAAGGTAAAGGTCTGGGAAAGCGACTGATGCAGCAAGCAGAACAGGATGCCTGGGAAAAAGGGTGTATAGCTTTGCGATTAGAAGTTCGCTCTGATAATCAGAAAGCGCAATCTCTTTATCAGTCTCTTGGATACACCGAAAGGGGACGTTCTCCTGGATACTACGAGGACGGACAAGAGGCTATCCGATTAGAAAAGCTACTTACATTAGATAGTGTTCAGACAACAGTGGAAAGAATCATAAGATTTGAACGTGGTATCCTCTAAATTCGTAATCAATTTCTATTGTCTAGTAGTCATGCTTAATCAAAAAAACGTAAATATCAAGACCCAGAAATTAGAAAGAGAAAATATGGACAAAAAATCGGAAGTCTGTCTAGATTTAATGATTTCGGAGTTTCCTTTTTTTACACCCTACTCATTGCCATTGATGGCTGATCTTTTCCCTTTGCTCATCAGGTATCCTATTACTGATATTAGTCCGGCTGTGATAGTTGGATTCGGTCAGTCAGCAAATTTTTCTTTCTCATTACTCTACAATAACCTCGTTGTAAAATACTCCCTTCTGAATCCAGAGAGTACAGTAGTCTATATTTTTGGCCGCAATAATCTCGGTCAATCTCTTATGAGCTTACAGGATTATTCAAAGAAGTACCTCGGTGAGAGTAAAATATTGATCTATCCTTCTGAATCTATTTATGAGTCTTTAATGGATTTAAGACCTACTCTTGCTTCATCTTTTGATGATCCCATTTTACGAGAATTGCTTCTATTTTGTGACATCGATTATGCTCATTCTACTTATATCTATTCTGTAGAGAATCTTGTTTCATTGAAAGGCAGGGGTATTAGTAGTTTCCGGCAACTTGTCAATCGTTTTCGACGAGATTATCCCACTGCTGAAGTTCGGATTCTCGATAGCTATCAAGAAACAGTACAGAGTGATATTCTCAGGTTCACAGAACAATGGCTTTATGAACAAGGAAAACAATCCTGTCCTTCTTATCTTCAGGACTTACAGGGTATGGAAACAGTCTTTGCTAATGCTTCTCTCTTTACTCTGCTTACGATTGGACTATACTACAATGATAGACTAATCGGCTATTCTGTACAGGAGATAGTTACTCCTCTTCTTGCTGTCGGATTATTTGGAAAAGCTTTAAAAACATTCAAAGGTATATATCAATATATTGAGTGGAGAGCAGCCCATGAACTCCACGATCGGGGTATAGAATATTTAAACAATCTTGAAGATATGGGATCTCCCTCCTTGCGATTATCAAAGAAGCAGATGAATCCTCTTGGCCAGGTGTTAGCTTATGCTTTCCCATCCCGTTCAACTGTTAATATTCAATAAACCTAAGTTAAGATTAAACTCAAGCATAAATCTATGAATGCTAATCCTATTGTTACAAAACTTCAACCTCCTTCGTCTTCTCCAGATTTAAAACTGCCAAACTCTATCTATTTACATATTCCTTTTTGTCGTCGCCGTTGTTTTTACTGTGATTTTGCCGTTTCTGTTGTGGGCGATCGCAAACACGGTGATAATTCTACGATGATTCAAGATTATGTGGAAATTTTATGTCAAGAAATTGCTCAAGAATCTGTTATTATTCCTGCTTCTAGCTTAAATACAATTTTCTTTGGGGGGGGAACACCTTCGTTATTATCCGTTGATCAGCTTCAGCGAATTTTAAAGGTTGTTGATCAGAAATTTGGTATTGCTAACAATGCAGAAATTTCAATGGAAGTAGACCCCGGAACTTTTGACCGAGAAAAATTACAAGGTTTCCTAAATTTGGGGGTGAATCGAGTTAGTTTAGGGGTGCAAGTTTTTCAAGATAAATTATTACAATTAGCAGGGCGATCGCATAGCGTTGACGAAATTTTTTCAGCGATTAATATTATTGAACAAGTGGGCATTCAAAACTGGAGTTTAGATTTAATTTCCGGTTTACCAGAACAAACTCTAAAAGATTGGGAATATTCTTTAAAAACGTTATTAAAAATCAACCCTAATCATGTTTCAATTTATGATTTAATTGTCGAAGATAAAACTCCTTTTTCTCGATATTATACCCCCGGTGAATCTCCATTACCATCGGAAGAAACCACCATCCAAATGTATCGTTTAGCCCAAAAATTATTAACTCAAGCAGGATATGAACATTATGAAATTTCTAACTATGCTAAACCGGGGTTTCAATGCCAGCATAATTTAGTCTATTGGAAAAAACAACCCTATTATGGTTTTGGAATGGGGGCGGCGAGTTATCTTCGGGGTTATCGCTTAACCCGACCTCGAAAAAGACAAGAATATTATGCTTGGGTGAAGGGCGATTATCCCGTTGATCTTGCTGAATTTGTCGATACAACTCAAGAAGAGTTACTAGAAACCTTAATGTTAGGATTACGGTTAGCAGAAGGGATTAATTTAGAAGTTATATCACAACAATTTGGCAGCGATATTCTCGAACAAATATTAACACTATTAATGCCTTTTTATCATCAAGGATTAGTTCAAATTTTAGATCATAATCAAAACCCCATTCAACCCAACTTCCATCAAGGATGGATGAGATTAACTGACCCCGATGGTTTTTTAATATCAAATCAAATTTTATCAACGGTATTCGCAGGGTTAAGCGAAATATAGGTGAGGTTTAATCCTATTCCCAATTCCCTGCTATATTATTGAAAGTCTCTGGAGAAAACGACATGACAGAACCAGAATTTAACTTTTTTCAACAATGGTATCCTCTCGTTCTTCTTGCCGATCTTGACCCCAAATACCCAAAACCGATTACCATATTGGGAATGCGTTTAGTGATTTGGAAACCCAAAGAACAACAACACTATCAAGTCTTTTTAGATGAATGTCCCCATCGTTTAGCCCCCTTAAGCGAAGGCAGAATAGATGAAAAAACGGGTCAGTTAATGTGTAGTTATCACGGTTGGGAATTTAATTCTCAAGGAATTTGTAGCAATATTCCCCAAGCTGAAAACCAGGAATTAGTTAAAAATAAATTTTGTGTTCAAGTCTTTCCCACCCGTGAACAACAGGAAATCTTATGGGTTTGGGCTGATCCATTATCAGCAGAATTAGCAGCAAAAACTCCTTTACCTTTATCTCCTAAAATTAAGACCGAAAACGGATTTGTTTGGAGTCGCTATTTTCGAGATTTAGAATATGATTGGTTAACATTAGTTGAAAATATTGCTGATCCGAGCCACGTTCCTGTTGCTCATCATGGTTTACAGGGAAGACGGGAAAATGCCCGATCTGTTCCTCTGGAAGTGGTAGAATCAACCTTGAATTTAATAGAAGTCAAAACCCCAGGATATCTTAGCAGTATTCAATTTGAACCGCCTTGTCGTTTAGAATATGAGATTGCTTTTCCTACGGGTAAAAAAATGCAAATTCTGGTTTATTGTATTCCCGTATTACCCGGAAAATCACGAGCAATTGGTTTATTTGCTCAAAACTTTGCTAAAAGTTTACATCGCATTACCCCGCTATGGTGGGAACATATTATGCTGCGAAATTTAGTTTTTGATAGCGATATGATTTTACTCCATCAACAGGAACGTTTCTTACAACAAAATCATTCCGAAGAAACCTGGAAAACTGCTTATAAAATGCCAACTACTGCGGATCGTTTAATTATTGAATTCCGTAAATGGTTTGATCGCTATTGTCAGGGACAATTACCTTGGAAACAGCTTAATATTCCTGTTCCTGAATATTTCCCGTTTAATGATAACCGTCAACAACTCCTCGATACCTATCACCAACATACCCAACATTGTAGTAGCTGTCGGAATGCCTTAAAAAATATTCAACGGTTACAATTAGGATTATTAATTTATTTCGTATTAACAGTTTCTAGTGTAGCGTTAATGTCAGATCCCATCCGGTCACAAAGGGGTATTCCCTTAATAGCGATCGCTATTTTAGGATTAGGCATTTATGGATGGCTAAAATATTATTTAGAACCCAAATTTTATTTCGTGGATTATATTCACGCCGATAAGAAATAAAATCCTCTGTAGGATGGGCTTTGCCCATCAAAACTCAATCTTGAATTTCGATGAACTCTGACCCAAAATCTGTCTGATGCAATGGGCGAAGCCCATCCTCCGGGGTTAATATTATGGGCTTTGCCCATCAAAACTCAAGCTGGAATTTCGATGAACTCTGACCCAAAATCTGTCTGATGGCATGGGCAAAGCCCATCCTACGGGGTTAAACCGTTGCGGTTTTTTCTAATATTAATTTAGAGCGTTTTACCTTTTCAGGAATATCAATCGGATAATTCCCCGTAAAACACGCCGAACAGAAAGTATTAGGATCTTCCCCTGTCGCTTTTAACATTCCTTCCCAACTCAAATAGGCTAAACTATCAACCTCAATTTGTTGGCGAATTTCCTCAATGGATTTCGTCGCCGCAATCAATTGTTCCTGACTATCGGTATCAATTCCATAGAAACAAGGATGGGTTACTGGAGGAGAAGAAATTCTCATGTGAACTTCCTTAGCACCCGCATCCCGCAACGCTTTAACAATTTTGCGACTCGTAGTTCCTCGGACAATCGAATCATCCACAATAATTACCCGTTTACCTTCTAACACATCCTTTAACGGGTTTAACTTCATACGAATACCCGACTCCCGCATACTTTGGGTCGGTTGAATAAACGTGCGTCCCACATAACGATTTTTAATTAATCCCTCAGCAAAAACAATTTTAGACTGTTGAGAAAATCCAATCGCCGCCGGAATTCCAGAGTCAGGAACACCGATAACAATATCCGCATCAACAAAGGATTCTCTGGCTAAAATCCGGCCGATTTCCAAGCGATAACTATAGAGACTTTCGCCACACATCACACTATCAGGACGGGCAAAATAAATCATCTCAAATACACATAATTTCCGGGCGGGTTTCGGACTCCAGTGAAAAGATGACATCCCTTCTTCTGTGATCCAAACCAGTTCCCCCGGTTCCACATCCCGTAGATATTCCGCCCCCATAATATCTAATCCACAGGTTTCCGACGCCAAAACATACCGTTGCGGACTCGTAGGTAAAATGCCAATCACTAACGGTCGAATCCCATTCGGATCACGGACTCCCATCAACCCTTTGGGGGTACCAATCACTAAACTATAGGCCCCCCGGCACTGAGTAAAAGCACTTAACGCCCCTTCTAACCAGTCTTTACCATTATTGACTTCTGAAGCGATCGCTAGAGCAATCATTTCACTATCGGTTGTGGTCAGAAAATCAAATTCACGCTTGATTAATTCTGCACGCAATTCGCCAGTATTGACTAAATTACCATTATGTGCTAGGGCGAGAGAACCCAGACGAGTTTCGACTACCGCAGGTTGAGCATTAACCACCCGACTTGATCCAGTGGTGGAATAGCGGGTATGACCCACCGCAATATGACCCATTAAGCTGTTTAAAACAGTTTCATTGAAGACTTGGGAGACTAATCCCATATCTTTATGCAAATGCACCTTGTCGCCTTCAAAGGTGGCAATTCCGGCGGATTCTTGGCCTCGGTGTTGCAGCGCGTACAGACCAAAATAAGCTAGTTTTGCGACATCCTCGCCCGGAGCATAAACCCCAAAAACGCCACAGGCTTCTTCCGGTTTATCAGGTCGCTGGTGATCAACCTGGGCAGAGTGGGTATCAAGGGAATCATTTGGAATCATGTTACGGTTTGGCTCCTGATTGGCAAAGTCAGTTGGTGGGAACGATATAACGCTACAGGATTATAGAGGTAGAATGACTAAAAAGTTAATATTCTCTTAATCTTGTCCCTCTTTACTGTAGCTTATTTGACACGGATCAGGAAATGGTTCATCAGTTGACTGTTGACTGTTGACTGTTGAGGCAATAGGCAATCTTGCTATAGGCAATGATGGCTTGCTCCATTCCTAAACTGATTACTGATTACTGATTACTGATTACTGATTACTGATAACCGTCGTTCAATGGCGTTTTCATAGCGATCGCTCATTTCTGTCACCTTAACCTCAATTAAACCCTGATTATCAGCGAAAATTTGTAACGGTTCAGACTCCGAACCCACATAACCCAAGTTTTGCCAGATATCGTTTTCTGCTCCTAACTGTTGTTGCAAAAACCCTTCCCAAACCAACTGATATTCAGGATTCACAGAAACCAGAATCCGTCCCCCTCCTTCTGCAAACAGAATATTATCCCAACGCACAGAGGAAGTAGAACTTAAACTCAGCTTAACCATTGCTCCTTTTTGGCTACTAATACAAGATTCGGCCAGCGCCACCGCTAACCCACCCTCTGCACAATCATGGGCCGATTTAATCCACCCCCGACGAATACCCTCCCGACAGGCAGTTTGTACCTTTTGTTCTAACTCAAAATCCACCCTCGGAGGCTTACCCGCAATTGTGCCATGCAACACCGCCAGATATTCCGACGCGCCCAAGGTCGGTAAGGTTTTGTCATCCCCCAAAAGATAGATTAAATCCCCCGAACTTTGCCAACCTTGGCCACAAATTTTCGTTAAATCCGCTATTAATCCCACCATTCCCACCACCGGAGTCGGATAAATGGATTCGGGATTTCCCTCTGCATCGAGGGTTTCATTGTAAAGCGACACATTCCCCCCCGTCACCGGAGTATTAAAGGCTTTACAGCCATCGGAAATTCCCCGACAAGATTCTGCCAACTGCCAATATCCAATGGGTTTTTCCGGGCTACCAAAATTGAGGTTATCCGTCACCGCAATAGGTTCAGCCCCCACACAACTTAAATTCCGGGCAGCTTCGGCTACCGTTGCTTTCGCCCCTTCGTAGGGGTCAAGATACACATACCGAGAATTACAGTCTACTGTTGCGGCTAATCCTCGATAGCCCTCATTAGCCAGGGGTTGGGGAGGTTCCAATGGTCTTAACCGAATTACAGCCGCATCTCCACCCCCAGGAACTAAAACCGTATTATTTTGAACTTGATGATCATATTGTCGATAAACCCACTGTTTAGAAGCAATTGAAGGAGTATCTAATAACGTCAATAATACCTGATTCCACGATTGAAATTCTCCCTTAATTTCAAGTCCTGATATTGTAGATTCAGGTAAATTTTCCGGTTTCCATTGCCATGCTTTTTGAGCATATTCTGGCGGTTCTGATAATATTTCTCGCGGATATAATGGCGTATTTTCTGCTAAAGCATCGGCAGGAATTTCGGCTGCAATTCCCCCTTGAAATAAAATTCTAACTATTGGTTCGGCAATTACAGTTCCCGCCACAACCGCTTGTAATCCCCAACGATGGAAAATATCAATTAACTCCTGTTCTCGCCCTTTTTGAGCGACAAATAACATCCGTTCTTGAGATTCCGATAACAGATATTCATAGGGAATCATCCCCGTTTCTCGTACCGGAATTAAGTCTAAATCGAGTTCAATTCCGACCCCACCTTTTGCCGCCATTTCTGACGTTGAGCAAGTAATTCCTGCCGCTCCCATATCCTGTGCAGCCACAACTGCACCCGTCTTAAATGCTTCTAAACAAGCTTCAACTAAAGACTTTTCTAAAAACGGATCTCCCACTTGTACCGCAGGGCGATCTTGGATCGATTCTTCACTTAATTCGGCACTGGCAAAACTCGCGCCCCCCATGCCATCCCGTCCCGTTGTTGAACCAACATATAATACTGGATTTCCAATTCCTGAAGCTCCAGATTTAACAATTTCCGGGGTTTCCATTAACCCAATTGCCATCGCATTAACCAGGGGATTTCCATTATAAGCGGGATCAAAATAAACCTCTCCGCCAACAGTTGGAACCCCGAAACAATTACCATAATGACTAATACCAGAAACCACCCCTTTAAATATTTGTCTATTTCTCGAATCTTCTAAGGAACCAAATCGCAAAGAATTTAACACCGCAACCGGACGTGCTCCCATTGTAAATATATCTCTTAAAATTCCCCCTACTCCTGTTGCAGCGCCTTGGAAGGGTTCAATAGCCGAAGGGTGATTATGAGATTCTATTTTAAAGGCAATATGTAGTCCATCACCAAAGTCCACAACTCCGGCATTTTCTCCGGGGCCAACTAAAATTCGCTCTCCCGTTGTCGGAAATTGTTTGAGCAGAGGGCGAGAATTTTTATAACAACAGTGTTCGCTCCACATCACCCCAAACATACCTAATTCCGCTTTGTTGGGGTGTCTTCCTAAGCGTCGGACAATTTCTTCATATTCTTCGGGTTTAATGCCTTCAGAGGCGATTTCTTCAGCAGAAAAGGGACAATTGGTTTCGGTAGACATCTCTTAAGCGATCGCACTTTGCAGACAGCATTTTTTATTCTATAGCAAGGGAGAGGGAACAGGGAACAGCTTAACTGGGAACAGGAAGGAAAACTTTCTGGGATAGCCCCACTTATTGTTTATTCTTACCGATAATATTTGTCCAGGGCTAATTAATACACTTCATCATGGCTACCAATATCTACAAATACAGCCTTTTCATCTTCGGTAAAGTAGAACAATACCCTTTCATCATAATCTATACTAAAACTCCAAAATTCTTGAAGCTTGCCCGATAATTTATGAGTTTTTAAACTAGGATCGTAAGGATTCACTCAGTTCATTAATATTAGAGGAAAACTTCAGTTCTCCTTTTTGCTGTTCTACCTGTGCTAACTTGAAGTTATCATATATCTCATCGCGGCGTTCTTCACGGATGTATTGGTTTAGCAAGATTTGAATTTCTTGCTTTTCATCCGTAGAAAGACTTTTGATTACCTCGACTACATCATGAAAAGTCGTCATTTGTCAGACCTCATTGTATTGACCCATTTTTTGATTAATTATCCCATAGGATAGATTTCATTTCCCTAAGTCGGGAGAGTCTGCTACAAGATTGTCCATTCCCTATTCCCAATTATTGCCTCATGACCTTTCCCCAAATTAACAACTATTCTATCCATCAATATTGGATGAATCAAGCGTTAGAATTAGCGCAACAAGCGGGAGAAGCGGGAGAAGTTCCCGTTGGAGCTATTATTATTAATCAGAATAATCAATTAATTTCCCAGGCTCAAAACCGCAAACAACGAGATTTTGATCCCACCGCCCATGCCGAAATATTAGCCCTAAGACAAGCGGGAAAACTATTAAAAAATTGGCATCTAAATACCTGTACTTTGTACGTTACCCTCGAACCCTGTCCCATGTGTACCGGAGCAATTTTGCAAGCTCGTTTAGGGTTACTGGTTTATGGTGCAGACGATCCTAAAACTGGTACTATTCGCACCGTTGCTAACCTTCCCGATAGTGCTTGTTCCTTTCATCGGTTATCAGTTTTAGGCGGAATTTTGGAATCTTCCTGTCGCCAACAGTTACAATCTTGGTTTGCTCAAAAACGAAATTAATAGACAATGGAAAAACTGTCCTGATCACGATGGATAAACCCTTTTAAACTTTTTAATCTAAAGTCAAGATGTTCATTTAATCCAGAAAACCGTTATGCTCATCCTTGACTCCAATCAATCTTCGACCGTAATGTCCATCCCTGCGAAGGAAACACAGGTTAATTCTCATGTTTCCCCCTGGTTAGCTTCCCTGGTTTACCCCTTGGGACGATATTGTGTTTTACCATTCTATTTCAAATCCCTGGAAGTAATCGGCCAAGAAAATCTTCCCAAACAAGGCCCTGTTATTTTAGCACCCACCCATCGTTCTCGTTGGGATGCGTTGATCGTTCCCTTTGCGACAGGTCGCCATGTCACGGGACGGGACTTGCGGTTTATGGTGACAGTCGATGAAATGCAAGGACTACAAGAGTGGTTTATTCGTCGTTTAGGGGGGTTCGCTGTGGATCAAAAACATCCCACTATTGCCACCCTCCGTCATGGGGTAGAATTACTGCACCAAGGAGAAATGTTAGTCATTTTTCCCGAAGGAAATATTTTTCAGGATCATCAAGTTCACCCCCTGAAATCTGGACTGGCTCGTTTAGCCCTACAAGCAGAGACTAGCTATGCTAATTTAGGTTTAGGGATTAAAATTGTGCCGATTTCAATACATTATGATCCGATCATCCCTCAATGGGGTTCTAACGTTAAAGTTAGGATCGGTTCTCCCTTGTCTGTTCCTGATTATTGTCAAGGTTCAGTCAAAAAGAATGCTCAATCTTTGATGCAAGATTTAGAATTAGCACTCAACAAAATTAATCAGCCCGAACCGTTATAATCAGGATTAAGAGTAAGCAATATCTTGATTTGGATTGAATAACTACGGATGGACTCTATCTTGAATTTCCAACCCGGTCAGATTGTTGGGTTAAATCATCTCAACTGCTGTTTATATGCAGAAGTCATTCAAGTTGTCGAATTTCGGGGTGTCTGTTGGGTACGACCCTTGATGTTAATTGAAGGGTTATCCGATGATGAATCAGGCAATTGTTTAGATTTTTCTGTCACCCCAGAACCCTTTATTTTGTATGATTTACGCGAAAGTCCTGATTTAATTTGGCCGATTCAATTATTTAGAGCAGCTTTAGATACAGAAGTTATTCCCTTCTTAGCGCAGTTAGAATCTCCAGAGGTTAATACTCCTGAAATTAAACCCGCTAATGCCCGTTCTGCTCACCAACAATTGCGAGAGTTTATTCGTCAAGTTTGGCAAGCTTATCCTAATGTGTTTCGATCTGTTGCCAGTCCTGAAGTAGATGCTTAATTATTTAATCAACAGAAAATTATTTTCAACGATTGTCGTTGATTAAAGATAAAAGATTATTTTGTTTTTGAATATCGAAATCTTAAAAATTGAACCTATTAATAGCTAGAAATCAAGCGAATGCGACCCGCATCCATTTCTTCCATTAACAGTTCTAATGCTTCATAATCAACATCTGAAATATAACCCAGTCGGGTTAATTCTGTGTTAATTGCATTTTCGATTTCCGGGGTCAGACATTTGAAATAGAGGGCTTTTTCAACAAGTTTACGAATCATATTAGTTGCGGACATGGTAAGTACAGACAACTCAGATGCCTTTATTGTCTTATGAATTTTGTGATCTGATGGTGATCGAGTCCTTTTTTGTGGAGTGATCCTGATCACTTAAGGGATGGGAACTTTACTAACATTTATTCCGTCCCCAGTCAATCTAACTTAGGGTATATTTTTCAGTGTTTTTGGATACATTCTTACCTGCTATTGAAAAGATGGCCGGAAAAATAAATCTATTTTGGGCGATTTCGGTTTAAAACATTTGATTCCACTTACGGATATTAATTGATGTGTTAATTGTTACTATTTCGAGAAATAGGACTCTTGTATTTTAGCCTACTCCCCTTATTTAATCAGTCAAACAACAACTCTTACTGAAAAAAACAATATCCTGATCACAGTAACATTTTTACTCTAGGATTTGACCGCCAATGGATCACTGCGGACTGCTACAATGATCAGATGACAAGATTCAATAAAGGTGAGGTTGACTTTGGCAGTCGCAGTAGAACAACTGATTACACCGGAAATTCATCAACCTGCACGTTATTTGGGTCAGGAGTTAGGGGCGAAACGCAAACCTTGGGAGTCTGCCCTCGTGCGTTGGTCGTTAACTTATCCTGAAGTTTACGAGGTGGGAGTTTCTAATTTAGGCCATATTATTCTCTACAATATTTTAAACACTCAACCTCGGCAATTGTGCGATCGCGCCTATCTGCCAGCACCGGATTTTGCTAAAAAATTACGCGATACCCAAACGCCTCTATTTGCTGTTGAGTCTCGGCGTTTTTTAATTGATTTTGATATCTTAGGATTTAGCCTCAGCTACGAATTAGGGGCAACTAATATTTTAGAAATGTTAGATTTAGCAGCAATTCCGTTAACTTGGAAAGACCGACAAAATTATTCGGTTTGGGCTAATGAAAATGATTTGAATCAACTTCATTATCCGTTAATTTTTGCGGGAGGACAAACGGCGACTTCTAACCCTGAACCCTACGCCGATTTTTTTGATTTTATTGCGTTAGGAGATGGGGAAGAATTATTGCCAGAAATTGGATTAATATTAGAAGAAGGCAAGAAAAATAACTTAAATCGAGAAGCCTTATTACTGGATTTAGCCCAAATTCCAGGGGTTTATGTTCCCCAATTTTATCAGATGGCAGAAGATGGTTCTGTTCATCCCAAACGCCCTGATATTCCTGCTAAAATTTTAAGACGGGTTGCTGCACCCATGCCCGCCTATTCGATTAAATTTGTTCCTTATGTACAAACCGTTCATGATCGATTAGTAATTGAAGTTAGACGGGGTTGTACGAGAGGATGCCGCTTTTGTCAACCGGGAATGTTAACCCGTCCGGCGCGAGATGTGGAACCGGAAGAAGTGATTCATACCGTTGAAAGAGGTATGAAAGAAACGGGTTATAATGAATTTTCCTTATTATCTTTGAGTTGTTCTGATTATTTATCCTTACCCTCGGTGGGAATGGAAATTAAAAATCGCCTCAAAGATTATAATGTTAATTTAGCTTTACCGAGTCAACGGGTAGATCGCTTTGATGAAAATATTGCTAATATTATTGGCGGAACGCGACAAAGTGGGTTAACTTTTGCCCCAGAAGCGGGAACTCAACGAATGCGAGATATTATTAATAAAGGGTTAACTAATGAGGAATTATTAAAGGGCGTTAAAACGGCTTTTGAACAAGGTTGGGATAAAATTAAACTCTATTTTATGATTGGTTTACCCGGAGAAACCGATGCGGATGTATTAGGAATTGCCGAAACTGTTGCTTGGTTACAACGCGAATGTTATGCTCAAGATCGAAGAAAATTAAACTTTAATTTAACGATTTCTAACTTTACGCCCAAACCTCATACCCCGTTTCAATGGCATTCGGTTTCAACCACCGAATTTCAACGCAAACAAAAGTTATTAAGACAGGAATTTCGACGAATGAGGGGGGTTAAAGCGAATTTTACTGATGTTAGAATATCGGCAATGGAGGATTTTGTTGGCAGAGGCGATCGCCGTTTAGGAACAGTGGTGCGTAGAGCTTGGGAACTCGGCGCTGGAATGGACGCCTGGTGGGAAAGTTTAGATCGGGCTTTTGGCGCTTGGACACAGGCTATAGAAGAATCGGGTTTAAGTTGGAAATATCGTCAAGTTGAAAACGGAGAATGGAATTTAATTCAGTTAGCAGGGAATAGGGAATTACGAATTACGAATTACGAATTACGAACAGGGAATAGAGAAGAACAGGATTATGAACTATTATTAGATCAACCATTACCTTGGGATCATATTAATAGTGGGATTGATAAAAATTGGTTGAAAGCAGATTTGAAACGGGCGTTAGAAGCTGCTACCGTGCCTGATTGTTCCTTTGAAAGTTGTTCCCATTGTGGCGTTTGTGGAACGGATTTTGGTCATAATATTGTGATCAAATCACCCCCCATTCCAAAATTTTCTGGAGAATTTATTCCTAATTCTCAAAAAGTCCAACGTTTAAGGGTTTGGTTTGGGAAATTAGGCGATATGGCTTTAGTGGGGCATTTAGATTTATTAAAATTATTAGATCGGGCGATTCGTCGAGCTTCTATTCCTCTGGCATTTACGGCTGGATACCGCCCCAACCCGCGAATTTCTATTGCTTATGCCTTACCATTAGGGGCAACCAGTAGCGGAGAAATCGCCGATTTTGAATTAACAGAATCGATCAATTTAGAAGAATTTCGCCAAAAATTAGCCGCAGGTTTACCCGAAACTATTCCTCTGTATCAGATCCAAGAAGTTCCTGTAGAATCATCTTCCCTAACCGATGCTGTTACTGAAGCAGAATATCATTTAACCGTTAGTTGGAGAGGAGAAGAAAACACAATACCTGAATGGTTAAAATGGGTCAATGCAGTCAAAGCCACATCAGAAATTTTATGGGAGAAAACCACAAAATCAGGGAATAAAAAATTAATCAATTTACGAGAACAGTTGTTTGAACTTGATGTCATATCCGTAGAAGGGACAGTGCTCCGTTATGTCGGGAGTTGTCTCAATGATGGGACACAACTGCGACCGGAACATATTATTGAGATGTTAGAGCAAGTCACTCACCAAAAGTTTCAATTGCTACACATCCATCGCCAAAAGCTTTTAACACAGTCCGAACCCCCTTCTCCCTCCCAGGATAATTTGCATTTTATCCAGTGTTATAATACAATGGCATAAGCCAAGTTTTTTGGCGTAGGGGCGGGTTCGCCCAGATCTAGGCCAAAAACCGACAATATTGCTAAACACGCTCGTACTCAGCTTGGGTTGTCAGAATCAAAAATTGCAGGTTCGCTGACGCTAAAATATACTCAATCAAGAACGTTCACCGAACAAAAGCTACTGCTATACCTCAAAGCTGAGGGAGGAGTAGATGGAAGGGTTATTAGCCTACGCTAAAGTCACCTTGATGGCTGACGAAAGTTTTGACATTCCACTACCTGAAGGCGAGTGGATTCTGGGTTCAAACGAGTCCACTTAACACAAAACAATTACCTGTCTTGTGCCAGAGTTAAGAATCAAGGTTTTAGAAAGGTCGGGCTTGAGAACCCAACTCTACTCTTGGGAATAGCGTACCTGTCCCTGGGGCGGTTGAGAGATTCAGAAACCTTAATGTCGCTGAAAATTAGGGAAAACAGCAGCGAAGTCCCGTGTGGGAACATTCGCGCTCTTTATAGGACTAGGGGGAAGCTTCTTCCAAAGTTAAGCCTGTAGAGGATCGTAACCTTTGATTGGAATACCCAGTCAGGATGCTCTGGATACAGGAAGCAATCGGATCAATATCTAAAATTGTTCTAGGGTTGCATAGCTAAAATTCCAGGGATTTCATTTACAAGGTGGCATCCTAATTTTTGCCAAAATTTGACCATAAAACTTTGTCTGGTGTATGTCTTGATACCAGAACGAAACAAACCCACGTCAATGGACATGTTAAAGTCCATGAAGGTGAGTCGGGAAGGAAGAGATATAATCTAGCTTGGACTGTGCGATCTAAGCTGTACTCTCTAAAATTTTAGGAAGGCGGATACGGTGTTCTGAGTTAGTCAAGAGGTAAACCCCTGTCAAACCCAAATGTTGTTTTAGACAGAATAATGATTAAGGCAGACGGATAACAAATAACCTCCTCTGATTTCAGTTTCCCATAACGGTTTAAGACTAACAGTTGATGGATTTTGGATGTTGGATTTGGCTTTTGTTAACCGTTGATTCTGAACAATCAAAACCTAATTTCCTCCTACCTCTTGCCTCTGGCTTGCTGTTTTCGGTGATGGGCAAAAGTTCGCGTTAATGGATTTATTAATCACGTCAATATTGTTAGGTACACGCAACGTAGGTGCCGACCATATTGCTAAGTTTTGAGGGAATTGAATGTCAAAGCAAATTATTATCGCAGAACAGCAACGGATCGCAGCTGTCTTTTCAGAAGATCAAATTCAAGAACTGGTTGTAGCGACCGGAAATCACCAAGTCAGCGATATTTATCTAGGTATCGTTGAAAATGTCCTACCAGGGATTGATGCGGCATTTGTGAATATTGGAGATCCTGATCGCAATGGATTTATCCATGTTTCCGACTTAGGGCCACTCCGATTAAAACGGACATCCGGTTCGATCACCGAATTATTAACTCCCCAGCAAAAAGTGCTGGTGCAGGTGATGAAGGAACCCACCGGAACCAAAGGCCCTAGATTAACGGGAAATGTTTCCTTACCTGGGCGGTATTTGGTTTTAATGCCTTATGGCAGGGGGGTGAATTTATCCCGGCGGATTCGTTCAGAAACGGAACGAAACCGTTTGAGGGCCTTAGCAATTTTGATCAAACCCGCCGGAATGGGGTTATTAGTCCGTACAGAAGCCGAAGGTATGGCGGAAGATGCCATTTTAGAAGACTTAGAAACTCTGCAAAAACAATGGGAATTGGTTCAACAAGAAGCCCAATCTTCCCGTCCTCCGGCTTTATTAAATCGAGATAATGACTTTATTCAACGGGTGCTACGGGATATGTACAGCACCGAAGTTAACCGGATTGTGGTGGATAACAGCCCAGCCGTGAAGCGGGTTAAACAACATTTAATGAACTGGAGTGTGGGCAAAGCTCCTCAAGGGGTATTAATTGACCATCACCGCGAACGAATTCCGATTTTAGAGTATTTCCGAGTGAATGCGGCGATTCGAGAGGCTTTAAGACCGAGAGTAGATTTACCATCGGGCGGTTATATTATCATTGAACCGACGGAAGCCTTAACGGTGATTGATGTCAACTCTGGCTCCTTTACCCGTTCGGCGACGTCACGGGAAACGGTGTTATGGACGAATTGTGAAGCCGCCACCGAAATCGCCCGTCAATTGAGGTTACGCAATATTGCTGGGGTGATTATTGTGGACTTCATCGATATGGATTCCCGACGAGATCAATTACAAGTCTTAGAACATTTTAATAAAGTTCTCAAAGCTGATAAAGCCCGACCTCAAATTGCTCAATTATCAGAATTAGGGTTAGTGGAATTAACCCGCAAACGTCAAGGCCAAAATATTTATGAATTGTTTGGGCGAACTTGTTCCACCTGTGGCGGTTTAGGTCATACCGTTCAGTTACCCGGAGAAATTGAACCCGATATCGGAGAACCCCCAGAACGAGTTGTACTGACAACCAATCGCATTGTCACGCCCTCAAGTAGTAGTGAATCTTCTGAACGACCCAGTTTAAGACCTGCCATTCCCGCTTATGAACCCGTAGCTTCACGCGAAGAGTCAGAAGTGGTTGAATTTGATGCGTCTAATAATTTCCAAGAGTTAGAACTGCTCAACCATCCCAGTTATCAGGATATTGGCACCAGTAATGCTCGTCGCCGTCGCCGTCGAATTCGGGATATGGATTCGTTAACACGAGATGAAGAAACTCCTCGGACTGGACTGCGGATGTCTCCAACCGTTGCTTTTGGAGAACCTCGTTCCGATATCGGATTCAGTGAAGGGTTCACAGCACGAGCCGGATTCAGCGAACGTAGCCGTCCAACGAAATCCGAAATTATTAAACCTCCGGTGGAACCCCCAGAAGTAGTTTCTGTGGAAATGACTCCAGAAGAACAGGAAGTTTATGCGTTAATGGGGATTTCTCCGTTGATGTTATCCCATCAACAGATAAAAAGTCCTCGGTCTGTGATTGTTACGGTTCGCTCTCCTGGGGAACCTCCTATTTCTCCCACAACACTAATTGATGAAGACTCGGATGAACAGGAAATTCCTCTAATTTCGATTGGGGTTCCTGAACGGACGATTTCTGAACGCTCAATTTCCGAGCGGATTATTCTGGAACGAGAAATCCCAGAAATCCCAGAAATTGAAGAAATCCCAGAAATCCCAGAAATCCCAGAAATTGAAGAAATTGAAGAAATCCCAGAAATTGAAGAACCCGAACCCACATCAGAATTTTTTCTATCGGAAACCGACAGCATGGAACTATCAGAAGACTCCTCTGACTCAGACCATGAACCGGGTGAACCGATTATCCGTCGCCGTCGCCGTCGGTCTTCTGCTGTCTCAGAATAGTTATTAAGAACAGGTGTTAATGGTTGACTGTTGACGGTTGGCTATTAACTCCTGTCTTTCCTCAAGGTTGGGGATAAAAAAGTTATTCTGGAACTTCAATAATTTCTGTATCTCCAATTTCTTGATCCTGAACCATCAGCATTTCATGACTATTTCCTGTTAAACCTACGCGAATTTCATGGCGTCCTGGTGGTAATTCAGGGAGATAATACCAATTCCCATAAATTCGGGTGACTTTCTTGCCATCAATATATAAATGAATGTGTCCTTCCTGATAGGAACCCATTGCTTGATTGACGTTTTCAGGTGTTAATTTAAAATCCGTTAATTTTAACTCTAAATTCCATCCTTGACGCGCATCAGGATGAACGATTAAATCTACCTTGGGAATCGGTTGACCGGGAGGAATCGTTACCATTTTGTGATCTGCGGAGGAGGGATGGTGTTGTTGTTCATGGGCTTGAACAGATGATAGACCCAAGCCCGTAAAACTACTAAAAACCGTCCCCAATAGCAGAAAAAACCCAACTTTTGTGCTTTGGTTTTTGATAAAATTAAATTTCGAGTTCATAAAATCAAAACCCAATAAAAAAATAGTTTTTCAGATTATCTGGTTTTGATTTTTCGCCCTGATGTTATTCTTGTCAAAAGACAACTTGTAAAACTTATAGGAGTAGCCAGAACAGTTAGAAAATAGACTGATTCTCATCTGTTCCCTGTTCCCTGTTCCCTTTTCCCTTTCCCCACTTAAGAATAATGAAAGGGTACTGTAACCCAAGGTAAACAAACACAGAACAATAACATCCATCGCCACCAGCCCACGGTTAAAGCATCAGAATCTCCAATTAAAATGGCATCAATTCGTTCTCCCAAACGACTACTCCGAATCGAACAACTAAAGGATAAATTGCAATAATCGGGAGATTTAAACGGGGCTTTGGCAAGATATAATAGAGATTCTGCTAATACTAACGGATCAACTTGTTGCGTTGCATAACGATCCGCCCGCATTTCGCGCAATAATAGTAATTCTTGCCATAATTTCTCTGTATTGGGCAGCCAAACTGTTAACATTTGTAGCCAACCCAAAGCAAAAAACCAAAAAGTATCTCGATAGTTTAAATGGGCTTGTTCATGGGCAATAACTGCTTCTAAATGAATATCATCTAAGGTTTCTAATAATCCTCGACTAACAACTAATTCCGGTTGCCAAAATCCCACTTGAGCGCTGTAGGGAAAATCATCCTCTAAAATTCGGGCGGTTTTTCCCATCACCACTTGTTGAGATAGTCTATAAATTCGCTTTTGAGACTGCCATAATTGCGTCATTAACTGCACCCCTGTAAACAGTCCCCAACCCACAAACCCCAAAGCCAGCAAATAACTAAACCAACTCGCTTGGAGTCCTAACATTTCGCCTTTTGTCCCCATTGACAACACCGCCAAGGCTGTCATTAGCAACACCAAAGGAGGACAAACAAACAAAAACAGCGATTTTTGCCAACGTTGATGCCAACTTCCCCCTTGGGGTAACGGTATTAGTCGCAAAGCCACAGCACTCAAAAGCGCGAATAGAAGAATCATCAAGTGCATTATTGTTGTTCCTCCCGTTGACGACGAATCGCATCCAGGCGCGAGGCAATAGCATCAATTTGCTCTAAACTTGCCGTATCCAAACTATCAGCAAAAGAAGCCACTAAATCTGGATTACCTATAGCTAAAAATCGATTTAAACGATCATACGCCAAAATTGCCTGCCCTTGTTCACGGGTGACTGCGGGTTGCCAATAAAAAGCGCGTTCCTGTTTATTGCAAGTTAACCAGCCTTTTTCTGTCAAACGGCGCAAGACCGTTGTTACTGAAGTATAAGCTAATTCCCGATTGGGGTCAGCTAAAATCCGTTCATGGACATCTTTAACCGTTGCTACACCAAATTCCCAAACAATCTCTAGGATTTCAGTTTCTAAAGGGCCGAGGGAAAGTTGCCGAGGACGATAATTAGGCAAAGGGGCCATAAGGAATAGATAAAAATACAACTAATCAGTTAGTTTAGTCGATGATTTGAACAGAAATCAAGTATTGATGATTTTTAGACTGGGAGACGGAAAAAACAGAACATCTCAAACTCTAATTAATTAGAGGATTTGAGATGTTTAATTCTAGGCAAATAGGGGATTAATTTATATTATTTCCAATCCTGATCTGCTTGAGCTAATACATAAGCCGCAACATCAGCAATTTGTTCTGGTTTTAAACGACCTTTGAAAGATGGCATTGCATTTTTCCCGTTTGTAACTTGACTTATAATTGCCTCGGCATTATACATTTTAAATTGCTCAAGAGTGGCTTTTTTCAAATTTTTATCAGCCTGAACTAGATTTTTACCCCCCGCATGACAAGAGGCACAATTTGCCGAAAATACTTTAGCTCCATTTGCTGAATCGGCGGCGAAAGCATTAGGGACAAAACTCAAAACGGCCACTGCAATCATTAACAAGGCTGAGATCAACTTTTTCATTACTATTCTCCTCTTAGGAAATTGAATCAATCCTTCTATCGTGCAAAAGGGATTTCCCCCTTGTCAAAAGACAGGCCGTCAAACTTGTAAATGTTACAAATTTTACTTCATATTAATTAATAAAAATAAGACCCAAAAAGCAGTAAGGGATTTAAGGGGAGTCCATGCACCAAATCCCGATTAAAAATTATTAATAACATTGCTTAGTTTTGACATGGAGGAATCTGTTTAATTTCCTCAATATTAGCGGGTTTAATACTTGATTTTGCTTCTAAATCTTTAACCTGGTTTGATTTTAGTCCTTCTAGCCAATTGACTAAAATGGATTCTACATCATCAATAATTTGTTCTTTTCTTAATTCAATGCGTAACTGATCTACAAACTTCTGAGTTAATTGTTTCTGTAATTGCATCGCTATAAAATCCGGCGGTTTATTTTTACCAGCTTCCAGAGATTTTTTAGGGTTTTCTGAAATTGCGATCGCAATTTTTTTTGCTACACTATTAGCAACTTGTTCAGGAAGATGACGAATAACCGGAATTTTATTTAACCCTTTATAAATAGGAGATTGATGAATTGATTGAGTAACTTGATAATGTAAATAAGCTTCTAATTCAGCATGAATTGTGGGTAAAATCTGAGTAATTGTAAGTTCAATAATGCGATTGGGAATTCCTGGCGGTGCTTGCGATTCCTGAACAAGATCTACAAGGTCGAGGGATTGATAGGAGGAGGAAGGATTGACAATCAGCTTTTTAATCGTTCCTTTTTTAACAAAAGATTGAACTTGATTAAGCCCTTGATTCACCAAAACTTGAATTAATTCTTGAGCAAAACTATAAATAAATTTTAATTTTAAATAATCAATTGTCGGTTGCAAACTAGGGAAATTAGCTCGATTCAAATGATAAATTGCTGAAATAAACCTTAAAAACAATAATTTAGGAATTAATAAAAATAAATAATACCATAATTTTAAAATAGCTTCCTTTAGCGTTAACTCAGGTTGACGACGGCGAAGGGCGTATATTTCCATTAAAAATATTAAGAAAAATAAGGTAATCCAAGGTAAATCAATTAACCAAAATCGATTGACAAATTCGCCATCTGTGCCTAACTGTCGAAAATAAAACGATTCCATTAAATCTTGAATTTGATCTTCAAAAAATTGAAATTCTGCCTCCCATCCATATTGTTCTAAATTTTCAGAACTCCAAAAAGTATAGAAAGCTTGTTTAGAGGATCTATTCGACCAAATTAACTCCGGTGCTAAAAAATTTAAGAGTTTAATTTTATATAAAAATTTTAGGGTCGGTGTGAGTCGAGTTGTGAATTTTGGATCTCGACTATAAATATGATCAATAACTCGATATTTAATTTCTGTTAAGTTTCCTAAGTTATGTTGTAATTGTAAGAAATAATTTCGATCAATCATATTAGAACTTAATTGTCGAAGTTCTTGCAATAAAGTCTTAGCTTTAGGTGTATCTAAATCGTTTTCTTTTAAATAAAGTTTTAATTCTGCAACTTTGATTAAATAATTTTGAGTCAGTCTATCCGGTTCAATTCCTTTAATAATATCATAGGTTAAACTAGGTTCATGAAATAAAATTAAAAACCGAATATCTTGATTAAAAAAATCTAACTCTTTTTGCCAATCTTTTTGATTAAAAGAATCAGGACTCCAAAAGGTTTCTAAAGCTTGCTGAAAATTATTGGTTTTGAGATGACGTTGAAATCGCTTTTGAATTTCTGCTAAAGTTCCATAGGGATTGAGAACCCGAAATGGAGGATTTTCAATAAATAGTTCTAAACTAGATTCCCGAATATGATCTAATGCCGTCTTAACTTGCTGAGACTCAATTCCAAATTGATTAATAGTTTGTTCAAGTTGATCAACTTTCTGTATATATTGATTTTTAGGTGTATTGGGAGATTGCTTTTTATATTGACTGAATTCTAAATAATATCGACGAATTTTTATATAACTTAAATCAAAGATCACCAAACAAAAATTAGCAGTAACAACGAGAGCTAAAATTCGAGCGGTGAGCAGAGATAAGCCAGAGTTTTGAGTAGACAATGAGCTTTTGTATTTGACCATTATAATCACCTATAATCAATAATATTATCGCTGTTTTTTAAGTTCATGAACTCCTAATAATAAGGTGGCAATAATCAAAGGAAGCAGGTAGTAAACGGCGCGATAGGCTAATAAAGCGGCTAAAACCTCTGCCGGATTTGCTTCTGGGGAAACCAACGTTAAAACAACCGTTTCAAAAACCCCTAAACCTCCGGGAATATTACTAATCATACTGGCTGTCATTGCCAATAAATAAATACTAAAACAACTTAAATAAGAGGAAGTGCTACCTTCGGGTAACAACAAATATAAAACACCTCCAGCCGCTCCCCAATCTACGGAAGCAAAAGCAATTAAAGCCAGGGAAAGACCAACGGTAGGAAAATTTAATTCCCATTCTCCCAGTTTCAAAGGTTGATGATTGAAACTACTCCACAAGAAATAAACACCAATCGCCAGGAGAAAGATGATTCCCACTGGACGCACAGACACAAAGGGTAAATCTAAAATACTCGGAATTTGTAACGGTGTTAAGATAAAAACTAACCCACAGACTCCAAATAATCCTAACCAAAAGGTTAAGTTAGCAAAAGCAATCACTTGAGCAATTACACCCGGAGGAACTCGCCATCCTGAATACAACCGATAGCGAACCGCACTTCCCGTTAATAGTGACAAACCTACATTATTACTAATGGCATAACTAATAAAAGCACCCAAGGCTATTTTGCCATAATGAAGTGGAAAACCAATATAACTAAATGCTAAAATGTCATAGGCTGTTGTCATCAAATAACTCATCAACATCAGGAAAATAGCCCCTGATTGATGACTTTTAGGAATATTAGATAAACTGGTTAAAACATCATCAATAGAATATCGGTGTAGTTTTTGGCTAATTGCCCAAATCGAAAGAGCAAACAGCAGAAAGCCGAGAATAGAAGGCCCAATCTTACGCAGTCGATTCATCTCGAAATTTAACCCTGAACTGGTGGACATCGATTGTTAACCTCGTGGAAATTAGGAGAGCAGGGGTAGCAGGGGAGGCAGGGGAGGCAGGGGAGGCAGGGGGAGCAGGGGGAGCAGGGGGAGCAGGGGGAGCAGCCCTTACTTTCAACAGTTAACAGCCAACCGTCAACAGCCAACATCCCTAATACCTTGTTTAAAAAAAGATATAACCCTAGAGCCAAAAATACTGTTTAGCTCTAGGGAGGGAATTGAAACTCAAACCTTACTTAATTTCAGCCAAATAGTTTTGAAAGTCTTGAACTCTTTGTTGAGTTACTTTCGTTAAACAATGGGTTAAAAATAAAGGTTCTGCTGACCCTCCTAAAACTTCACTGGCTTCAAAACGACAGGTTTTGTCTCGAAATGAAATCCAAGCTCGTTGAGCCTCAATTAACCGTTGTTTGCGTTCTGGGGATAATTGACTGATGAGTTTTTGATAAGTCTGATTGAGTTTTTTATCCGCTATCGCATACTCATCGGAAGCGCATTTTATCATCTCTAAATTATTTCCATTGGGCTTACACTGAATATTTTGAGTAATAACAGTTTGGGCGACCGCATGACTGGGAGATCCAAAAACTGTAAAACTAGCAAGCATAAACCCCAGGAAAAAAACTTGTAATAATCGCTGCATATATTTAGAAAAAACTCTAGCTTAAGAACAAAAAAACATCAGTTCTATTTAATACACCATAAGATCACCAAAGGTTAAATTCCTTAAAATTTAATGCGCTGTCGGTGGTTTGCTACCGATTGTACAATCCCAATGGCAATCCAATTACTCAGTAATGAAGATCGACCATAACTCAAGAAAGGTAAGGGAATTCCGGTGACGGGTGCTACACCAATATTCATGCCAATATTAACAAACACCTGAAACAACAGCATACACAATACCCCAATGGCAATTAAAGATCCAAAAGAATCTTTAGCAGTCTGGGCAATAATCACTAAGCGTAAACAAATAAACCAAAATAGGGCTAATACAGCCATACAACCGATAAAACCCAATTCTTCCCCAACGGCTGAAAAAATAAAGTCCGTATGTTGTTCAGGAATAAAATTCAATTGAGTTTGAGTCCCTTGATAGAGTCCCCGACCATACAATTGTCCGGCTCCAATTGCAATTCGAGACTGAATTAAATGATAACCACTACCCAAGGGATCTTGTTCAGGATTTAAAAATCCAATCAGTCGCAGTTTTTGATAGTCTTGCAGCACATTCCATAAAATATGGCTTAACTGTCCTGCTCCTAAATTTGCTAATAGAGCTAGAGGGCCAGTCAACCATCGTAAAGGGAGACTCCACCATCCCACAAAACCCATCAGCAAAGCCCAGATAATTCCCGCCGGGAGATACACATTAAAAACCACCGCAGTAATTACCGGAGAAATCAATAAAATTAACCACCCTGGATGAATATTGCCCCAATACATCATCCCAAAAGTAATTGCACCAAACACTAAGGAAGTTCCTAAGTTTGGTTCAATAAACACTAATCCCCAAGGGACAGAGGCGATCACTAAAATCCGAATCATATCCCCCAAATTTGGGGTTCTTAACTCTTGGAGTAACGCCGCCAAGGTAATAATAATTCCGACTTTGGCAAATTCCGAGGGTTGGACATGGAACCCCGCAATATTAATCCAGCGTTGCGCCCCTAATGCCGTTGTCCCAATGATTTGTACCGCAATCAACGATAAATTCGTGACACCATAAATCACCCATCTCCACCTCACCAGACGTTCATAACGACAACGGGAAAAAATCAGGGCTAAAATTAAACCCACGGCTCCTGTAACCCAATGTTGCCACCAATCCGTTAACCCTTGATTTAACTCCACACTGCGGATCATAATTCCCGCAAATAAGGTTAGGCTAATACAGCTAACCATTAACCACCAATCCACCTCAGCCCAAGCATAAAATAGCGAACTCCGGCGATTTACCAGTCGGATTTTTTGAAACATAGTTTTTCAGAATTGATTCAGAGTTAAAAGTTTTTTCTGTTAAAACTTTCTACACTCAGGTAATGGGTTCATACAGATATTCAAAACCATTTCCTTGACACTCCCTGCCCTGAAGGGGTGGGCTGGCGGCGCGGACAAATTCCGTCACGGGAATCCCTTGGGCTTTTAAGGCTTCATCGGCACTTTCCATCTGACTGCGATGCGATCGCTAAAAACAAAACCAAAATGGGGGCCAGCTTGATCGTAACCCGGACTCATTGACACTCCCCAGCCTAAACGCTTCAGGTTCATCATTACAAAAATTAACGTTTTTACTCCTTTCTATTGTATGTATGAAATTAGTTACTTGATTCTGGAGTAGACGGCCGAGGTTCAGGAAGCTCTGTCGCTGGTGCAGATTCTGTTTGCGGTTCGGTTTGGGAACTATTCGGAGAAACGGGTTCACCTGACTTAGCCGGAGCAATACTGCCTCCTGCTTGTTTTTGAATTTGATCTTTATAAACCGCCGGAGCTAAATCAACGGCTTTAGCAAATAAAGCTTCAGCTTCTTCCGAATTCCCTTGTTCTTTGAGAATCAAAGCTTTTGCATAAACAGGGCGAAAATCTTGGTCATTATTTTTAATCGCTTCATCGTAAATCGCCATTGCTTCATCATAGCGTTTATCTTCGGCGTAAACTTGACCTAAAATCAACTGCACTGACATTTCATCAATCGTACCAGGTACGGTTTGATTGGCATTAGCAGCAGATTTGAGCGTATCCTGTAATAATCCAATTGCCGCTTCAGGACGTTTTTGTTCTAAAAAGAGATTGACTATACCTTGTAACGCTTGAATATCTCCCGGTTTACTCGCTAAAACCGTGCGATAGGTTTGGGCTGCTCCCTCTTGATCTCCGGTATACGCTTTCGCTTGTGCCAAGAGAACACTGTAGCGTGTATCTTCAGGATGTTTTTTCGCCAGTTTCTCTAACGGTTCGATCACATCCTTAATCTCGGCTTGTTTAAACCGAATCAGTTCTAACTTAGCTTGCAATAAACCCTTCAAGGCGGTTTCGTTATCGGGTTCTCGCTGCAACACCAACTCATAACCACGAGCTTGAGCTTGTAAATCCGATTGCTGAATTGTTTGAGCCGATTGCGTCGGTGTTGGAGCGGGTTGTCGTTTCGACTGATTGTTTTCCACAATCCCACTAATCAGTGGCCCCATAGAAAATCCCACAAAGGCGATTACAGCTAATACCAACACCACACCAATAAATCCACGACGTTTATCTATCATGAAACCCAATCCTGTCCTTATTAGGCCAACTTCCTTGCAGCTAATATGTTAGCAGAACCCGTACAGACTCAGTAGGTTTAGCATCTTCTGCAATTCATCCCACGTCTGACACGGGTACGGCAGCGTGGGATGAATTGCAGTCAGGGACTACTGGGTTGAGGAGTGTTTTGGTTTTCGATATATAGCAGGGAACAGGGAACAGAGGATCTGGGAACAGGGAGGAAAAGAGTTAACCGTCTAGGTATCAGTCTATGTCCTAACTGGATGGTGGGCGGTTGCTATATTGTTTTAAAGTTGAAATCGTTACTCAACTAAGGGAGGTGATCCAAAGTGTTGAAGGCAGTAAAGGTTAGACTATACCCAACGCCAGAACAGGAATTAGCATTAGCCAAGTCCTTTGGTTGTTCCAGGTGGTATTGGAACTTTGCCCTTAATGCCTGTATTCAGCACTATCAAGAAACCGGGGAAAGCCTAAAACTAGCAGTTTATAAGGGAATGCTCCCTCAACTCAAGAAAGAGTATCCTTGGTTGAAAGAGGATTGTTACTCATCGGTTCTCCAATGTGTAGCAATTAACTTAGATAAAGCCTACAAAAACTTTTTTGAGGGAAGAGCTAAATTTCCCCAATTCAAATCCAAACATCATAAGCAATCCATCCAATATCCCCAGAGTGTTACCGTTGTTAATCAAACTCTAAAGGTTCCTAAGATTGGTGAAATTAAAGCAATATTCCACAGAGAAATCACAGGAACAATTAAAACGGTAACAATTTCTAAAACTCCGACTAACAAATATTTTGCTTCTATGGTGAAAGGGCATCGGGCTACGAAATCAGAAGCCCACACTGACCTGACGGTACAGTGTGGGTAGTTCACTTCTGTCCACGCTAATTACCGCAACAATCACAGTTGATGTAGAAAGCCTACGGATTTGCCTAATCCGCATTGGGATTCAGTACAATAGGCTGGTTAACTCAAAATCTATTGTGATGGCAGCCTAAGCAATCAAATCTGGATCACAACATTTTCTGATGTCATGAATAATAGGCTACGGTTTCTAAGTAGGGGTAAATTCACCCAGGTTGTTTGTGAAAACGATCTCGGTAAATGCGCCCGTACAGCTTCCTCTTCCTTAAGAAGGGGTGCAAATCTTGAAATGTCCTGATAGTGTTGATCCGTGACTTAAGTTTAGTATTAAGCCTTAACCTTTCCTAAATTTTAGGAAAAAAGGGTTTTCACTAGCCATGTCCTCGCTCCCCTATAGGGATGTGTCTCCGCTAAGAGGTGTTATGAGTCCTTCTCCCAATCGATCCAAAGCATCAAAACGTTCTTCCCGCTCAACTCCAGCCCATGAGTCAGCCGTGAATATGTCTAAAGATATCCCCCTAGATTCACCTCACGAAAGTGAAAGTGTGATCTTAGAAACGCCAAAAACACCAGAAACACCAGAAACGCCAGAAACACCAGAAACACCAGAAACACCAGAAACGCCAGAAGCACCATTAGAACCAGAGAGTGCTTTAGAAACGTCCCCTAATGATGACCAGACACCCCCTGATGTCTCTGGTCAGACTGAGATCAGTGAAATCGAGGAATTAGAGCCGGAATCCTCTGAATCTGTAGATCGCCTTTGGCAACACCCGATTCCGCCCCCCAGTGAAGCCCGTCAGTATCGTGCAATTGGATTAGTTCATGGCCGATACATCGCTTCTGCGGATCAGTTTACCCAAGGAACATTAGTCACCAGTGAAGGAAAACTTCTGGATGCGGTGTTATTAGGTCGAGTCATGAGTTTAGTGAAAAAACATATTGACTTAGATCAAGATCATCTTTGGGTGGTTTATCCGCGTACACGCCAAGAAGAAGGTAATTTGCACGTTCAAATTATGGGGGTTTGGGAACCGGAAACCCTCAGATCAGATGAAAGTGAACTCTCCCTGGATGGGGAAGATTCTACTGCCGTTGCTTCTGAACCTAAATTAGCAGAATCAGAAGAAAAAACTGAAGCATTACCGAGGGTTCATCGGGGCTATTTTTCGATTCGGGGTGAGGTTGTTTATCAATCTCAAGAGGCTGAGAAATATGTCATTGTTAAAATTCGCCAAGCTCCCCGTAAAGATAATGACAAACCTAAGTTTTTTAAACTGAAACTGATAGGAATTGCTGGGATGAGAGCCGTCGGTCATTTCTGGGATTTGCACGTTCAGTTGCAGGAAGATTATTTAGTCATCCAAGAAAGCCATGATATCGGGATTATTCCCACTAAAAAACACAGACCCCCGTTCCAAAAAGACCGACCCAGAAGACAACCGGGTCAGGATCAATTTAACACGGGATCTCGTCCTCCCTATAAGCCTAAATTCCAATCGGATGAGGCTCCGCCCCCTCCCCGTCGAGAACCCATTGCTAAACCTTTAAAACGGAAATCTTCATCAGAAGAAAGCTAATTAATTACGAATTACGAATTACGAATTACGAGGGGATATTCGTAATTTTTAATTCGTAATTCAAAGACAGTTTCAATCTAAACTAATTTGAGAACCCCAAACATTTTGGGGAAGAAAAGATCGATCTTGGGGAAGGTTGGCAACGGGTTCTGTGAGGGTAAAAGTACCAGATTCAATCCATTTTTTTAACTCTTGGGCAATTTCACGGGAACGAGAAATACTGACTAAAGGTGCAGTTCTAACCATTTTTCCTTCGATGGAAATTTTGCCTTTTTTCAGTTGACTGTAGGTAACTAAACCAAAGGTGGGACGCACCCGTCGAGGAATAGAAAAATCAATCACAGGAGCGACAATATCTTGATCGGAAACTGCACAATGAGTAATCACATCTTCATTCAAAACAGGTAAAGGAACTCCTACTCCTAACATTAATGAAGGGCCATAATTTTTAAAATAACAACCCCGTACCCAATAGGAATTCATTTGTTTGGCATCTCCAATTAAGGCTAATGTCGCCGCAGGGCCGATAGGAGTGCGATTTTCTAACCGTTTTTGCAGGGGAAAATGTTGGGTTCCTTCCCAAGTAATATAGCCAATTCCTCCCCCCATAAAAATTTTAGTGCCAATTCCAATCAGTTGTAAATCAGGATCGTTGAGTAACGGGCCGATAGCACCGGGATTAGAATAAACGGCATTTCCTAAATAGGGTTGTAGGGGGCCCAGATAAGTATAAAGCGGGCGATCGCCTCCATTGACTCCAACAATAAAATTTTGATAGAGATTTCGGGGATTAAATAAGTAAAATTGGTTAATCGTATCACGGGTAATTGTAGTTTCAAAGGAACTGCGAGGATAGCAGTCAGAAACGATTCCTGATGCTTTGAGATGAATCGATTTTCCGGCGATTAAATCTTCAATGACATGACCCCCTCCCCGTTCACGGGACTCTTCCCCGTCTTCGATCATTTGGGTTGCACCCAAATACAGATCAACCGCTCCAAATCCACTATAAGCGGGAACCCCATCTAACCAACAGGTTTTAATATTAATCGGGGGATCGGTATGACCTAAGTTAATTACAGCACCGGAGGCTTCCATGGGTTCAAAGGTTCCGGTGGTAATCACATCGATCTCTTGAGCAAGTTGGGGGATATTGTCGGGGGTGACTTTGGATTTTAATTCTTCCACCGTCCAAACAACTGCACGATTTTGAAGAATTTTATCGTTAATTTCTGCAATGGTTTTCATAAGTTTTTAACAAGCGGTTTTAGAATATTTTCTGTATTTTTTCCCTTTCTAAATTGTAGAGACTTATTGTTCCCAACGGTCAAGAATATCTTGAATTAATATTTCTTTGACTAAGACTTGTCCCACAACGGTTAAAGGTAAAGCTAAAAGTAAGCCCAAAAACCCAAAAAAGGTGAGAAAAAATCCTTGAGAGAGTAATGTAATTGCGGGTAAAAGGGAAACCTGTTGCGCCATTAAATAAGGCATTAAAAAATTGCTTTCGGCTTGTTGAATTAGAAAATATAAGATAAAAACAAACCCCGCTTTCCAAGGATCTTCTAATAAAGCAATTGCCATCGGAGGAATAACACTCAAAGTCGGCCCTATATTGGGAATTAAATTGAGAAATCCGGCTAATATGGCATTCGCAAAAGCTAGGGGAACTTGTAAGACTAAAAGCCCCGTTAAACTACAAACTGCCACAACACTCATATCAATTAATGCCCCAACAACCCATTGTCCTAATGTCACTTCACATTGATCTAAAATTCCCGTCATTCGTTGACGGTAAAATGAAGGAATCAGTTGAATAAATGCTCGGCGGTAAGCCGGAGGATCAGCTAATAGCATAATAGTTAAGACTAGAACTAATAAAAAGCTGAGAAGTCCGCCTAATGTATTTCCAACAAAAGACCCAACCCCACCGATGAGAGGATTTCCCAGACGTTGTAATTGTTGAATTAGGGAGTTAATTTGTAAATCAACTTGAAATAAATCCTGCCAAAATTCTCCAGGAAGTTGTGTTTTTAGGTAATTAATCCAGAGATTTAGCCGTTGTAACCCTCGTTCTAACCCTCTAGGAACCCGTGTAGCGAGTTCTTGTAATTGGTCAAATAAAGGAGGAACAACCAACAAGAATACGGTTACAAATACTAGAATCAGTAAACTAATAGAAAACAATACAGCCCAAGAGCGTTTAATCCCAAAACGTTGTATCCATCGAGCTAATTTATTGAGGGCAGTTGCTAAAACAATTGCAGCAAAAACCAGCAACAAAGCTTGTCGGACTTGCCAGAGAATATAGATGGCACAGAGAATTGTGCTAAAGCCGAACCATTGACCTAGTGTCACAGGATAAGCAGGATAAAATTGAATTCTGATTGAAGTTGAGCGATCGCATTTTTTAATATTATAAAAGATGCGATCGCTAATTTAATTAATTCTGATTAGCAAATCTCGCTAAGAGTTCCTCACGAGAAAGTTGCATCAACAAAGGTAAAAACTCTGGAGGAGACAGAGACACTAAAGGCTGAATAATAGCCTGTAGAGATTCATCCAAAGTTCCGAAGCGAACAGTCAGCAAATTCTCGATCAATTCCTGACGTTCTCTCCTGATTCCTTGTTCAATTCCTTGTTCAATTCCTTGTTGTAAAGTTGTTTGTAACTGTTCTGACAATAGAGGTGATAATCTCATAACTAACTCCCGATCTTCTGGATCTAAATCTGAATTTACTTCTAGGTTACTTCGTAAACTCGAAAGTAACAAAAGGGCATTAAAACGAAAGGGATTATCCAACGGAAGTGCCTCAATTTCATCAATAGCTTGTTTTTGAACTTTTCCCCGTCCTAACAACCTTAACCACAGGGTTTCGGGAGTTCGGGGTAATTGATGAATCACCACAATTGCACTTCTGAGATAGTCGGCCAGAAAGTAAATTCCAGGGATACTATTGGTTTGATCTAGTATAGCCCGAAATCCATTTAATGTCGCCTCCGAAGCTGTGGGCGTGAGTATCCAAAGTTTAGGATAATCAGCTTCTAAAACACGAGTTTTGTTCCGGTTTGCTTCCCGTTGTAACTCTCCTCGAACTTGCAACAATTTCAGTAAACAACTACAGATTTCATCCGGTGTCGCTGGGTTACGAAAGGGTTCAAATAAAGCGGATGTTATGGCTAAACTTCCTAACAAACCTAAGATTTCTGTATTTGCTCCTTTTTAAGCTGTTGAGCATCTAAATTGGGTATTAGAGCATTGTCAAATCCTTGCAGTGCCAGTATCCTCACTGGCTAGAATACACAGTTTAACTGCTGAACAGCTTAATACTTTAATTTAACCTCAGAACATCTTTAACTGTTAACACTAAACCCGGAAATAACGCAGATACAATAATATCTTTTTCCATTAGAATACTGTTCTGGTAAACCCCATCCAATAACTGATTAATAGTTACTTGTTTTTTGATTTGGTCAACAATCCAATACTCAGGAATATTCAAAGCTTGGTACTCTGCTAATTTATCGATGTAGTCCCGTTTAACTGATTCAGGACTAACAATTTCAATGGCTAAAATTAAGGGTTCCTGTCGATTTAAAATATTATTTGTTGTTAACATTGCAAATACAGATTGTTCAACAATGCTAATATCTGGATAACGAGTTCGTCCTGTTTGAGTCTGAACTCCAACTCCGGCTTGAGTCACTAGCCAGTCAGGATAGTTTGAACAGACATAAGTATTGAGGGTGTTATATAAAAACAGGGCAATTAAGACATGAATTGGACTTTGCGGAGTCATTTTAATTAACACCCCATCCTCAAGTTCATAACGGTTGTCTGTACCGTCATCGTAGGTCAAATATTCCTCGAATGTTAGTTTTATAGGGGTTTGTGTCATTGTTCCTCATAAGGAGAAGGGAAACGCCCTCCCCCTAGTTTGTCATTTTTTGCTATTTTTTGCCCCACTATTCCGGCTGTTGAGAATGTTGTCTGGCTCGCCAACTGAATAACACTGCCAGAATAACGGAGGGTAAGCAAACGGCAATAGCCGCAAGAATTGAGGATTCAGGAATCGAAAGCAATGGGCCAACGGATTTGATCAAAACCGATAGTCCCAGGGACAAGATTAGAACTTTGAGTAGAAATGTGATTTTGTTATCCATAGATGGCATTGTATAAATAGAGAGGGTGTGATCGCAACTAGGTAGAAACCGGGTTTCTCAACAAAAAATCTGGATAGAATTACTAAAATCTGGGTGAGAAACCCGGTTTCTTAGGTTTTGTGCGATCGCCACTTGATAGTTTACCGTTTATCGATCCATTGAAAAACAATCATGCAAAATCAAGACCCTGAATTATTAGAAAAAATTCGTCAACAGTTTGACTCAGCACCCTATCCTAGAATTCCATTAGAACACTCCCCTAAAACCGATTATGAGTTGCTATTTATTCATAATTTAGTCACGCCTTATTATTTAAAATATCAGAAAGTTATTAATACAGAAGGAAAAGTTATTTTAGATGCAGGATGTGGAACCGGATATAAATCCTTGGTTTTAGCGGAAGCTAATCCAGGGGCTAAAATCGTTGGGATTGATATTTCTGAACAATCGATTGAACTGGCTCACCAACGTTTAAAGTTTCATGGATTTGACAATGCAGAATTTTATGTTTTACCGATAGAAGACTTACCCCAATTAGGTTATGAGTTTGATTATATCAATAATGATGAATCGTTGTATCTGTTTCCTGATATTACAATGCCTCTGAAGGCAATGAAGTCAGTTTTAAAGCCAGAGGGAATAATTAGAAGTAATCTTCATAGTGCGTTTCAGCGTGTTAATTATTTCAGAGCGCAATCACTATTCAAAATGATGGGATTAATGGACGATAACCCAACAGACTTGGAGATTGAGTTAACCGGGGAAATCATGCAGGCGTTGAAAGATCAAGTTTTATTAAAATCACAAGCCTATAATCCTGAAAAAATCAATGAAAAACAATGGGTATTAATGAATTATCTATTTCAAGGGGATAAAGGTTACACAATTCCCGAACTATTTGCTGCCTTAAGAACCTCAGACTTAGAGCTAGTTAGTATGGTTAACTGGCGAAACTGGGAAGTGATCGATTTATTTAAGGATGCTGAGAATTTACCTGCATTTTTAGGGATGAGTCTACCCGAACTCTCAATAGAAGATCGCTTACATTTCTATGAACTCTTACATCCTATCCATCGTTTGCTTGATTTTTGGTGTGGTCATCCGATAATGAATCAATCTATGATTCCCGTTAGCAACTGGACAGATACAGACTGGCAAACAACCCAAGTCCATCTCCATCCCCAACTCAAAACCAGCAAAGCTAAAGACGACTTAATTGAATGTGTCAAGACCCAAAAGCCTTTTGAAATCAGTCAATATGTTAAGTTGCCGACCATTGTACCCATTACCCTTGAAAGTCGTCGTGCTGCCTGTTTGCTGCCCCTGTGGGAGACAGAACAACCTATAATATCCCTGGTAGAACGTTGGCAACAGATCCAACCTATAGACCCTGTTACCCTAGAACCAATCAATCCTCAAATCGCCTTTGAGCAGGTTAAGGAACTACTCATGACCCTGGATGCCTTTCTGTATGTGCTTTTGCAGTGTTCAGGATCAAATTGAAAAAATTTTTTGTTGGGGTGATATGAAACTTTCCAGAGGTGGGTAAGTTAGAACTACCAGATAAAAACCTAAACATCCCCCCAAACGGAGAAAAGATTATGAAGACCGAATTTAAAGCGAAATTCCTGCAATACGTTTCTAATAGAAAAAAAGAAGAAGGTTTCACCTTAATTGAATTGTTAGTCGTTATTATCATTATCGGTATTTTGGCTGCGATCGCTCTGCCTTCCTTCCTGAACCAAGCCAACAAAGCTAAACAATCCGAAGGCAAACAATACCTTTCTGCGATTAACAAAGGTCAACAAGCCTATTATATAGAAAATACCGCATTCTCAGGTTCAGTTTCAGAATTAGGAATTGGTTTGAAAAGCCAAACTTCTAACTTTAAATATGCTATTGGAAAAGATGCTAACGGAGCTTCCTCAACAGCAGCCCCTGCAACAAATGCCATGAAAGCTTATGCTGGAGCCGTGGGCTTAGTCCCATCAGGGGATGCAAAAACAACATCAACGGTTCTCTGCGAACAATCTGTTGCCGCTGACTGGACTGCACCGACTGGTATTACACCAGATGGTAAAGTCGATCCTGTGTGTGCTACTGGTCAATCAATAGTTACCAAGTAGTCTGTTTGTTGAAACGAGTTTTTTGTGTTAGTTCACAACAATATTTAATCAGAAAAAGCGGGAGCTACTTGTTAGGCTACCCGCTTTAATACTGATTTAAGGTGATCAAATGATTATCACGGGTAGAGGGAAATGCAATGTCTAATCCCAAGTTAGTGCTTAACTCCAATTGGCAAGAAGAAGCCGAGCAATATTTACAGAACAAAAATTATGACCAGGCTGTCCAACTTTATGAACAAGCCATAGACTCAGAGCCTGATGTTAAATCTCACTATTGGCATCTAGGATTAATTTTATTATTGCAAGGCAAAGAAGTTGAGGCTCAAACCACTTGGTTTTTAGCAATGGGAGAAGAACCGGATGCTATTGACCAAGGGGTACAAGAATTAAGCAATATTTTAGAAACCGAAGCAGAACGACAACGGTTAATTGTTGGAGACTATACAACGGCTTGGGTAATTCGGCAACATATTCAAGAGGTTAATCCTGCTGATATTAATAATGTCTTGCATTTGGTGGGTTTGTCTACGTTGAACAAAACCTACACCCCTGAAACTCTGGTAGACCAAGGAATTGTTGAAACGCTTAAATCTGATCAAACAATTAATATTAATAATGAACTCCTACTACAAATTTTAAATAATGTTTTAGAACAAGAGCCGGAACATCTTTTATCCTATGAGTTTGCAGAGGTTTGTATTAGGCATATTCAAGACTCTCAATCCTTTATGGAAGTTTTAATTCCATTTATCTATAAATTAGCCTATGCAGGCAGCCAATACGAACTAGCAATTAAGTTTACAGAGCAAGGCTTAACCGTTGATCCTGAGCATCCTGAGTTACTTCGGTGTCTTTCCACATTTTATCAAGATATTAGAAATTATTCAAAAGGGATAGAAACAGCAGAAAACTGTTATGCCCTGATGAAAAATTTTCCCGATCAAGTTTATGCTAAATTCTTATTACTTCGAGGATTAATGAGTGCGGGAGGACGATGGACTGAATTTTCTGCGGTTTTAGAAAGCTATAAATTGATGCTGAATCGTCTAATCGAAGAAGACTCAAGTGCTTTATCTTTTGATACCGCAGTTCGTCTATTTGCGGCAACATTTTTTTTCCCCTATTTTCAAGATCAACTAGCTGAAAATCTACACTTTCGGCGAAAAGTTGCCCAATTTATCCAGTCTAATATAGAGAAATCTGCTAAAGACACGATTCAATACTGCCGCCAGTGGCAATCTCAACCACTTAATCGTGCTTCTGAAAAACGCCTCAAAATTGGTTATGTTTCCCACTGTTTACGCAATCATTCTGTTGGGTGGTTAGCGAGGGGATTATTTAGACATCATGATCATGAAAAATTTGCCATTCATACCTATTTATTAGCCGCAGAACTAAACCAAAATGAACTCCAAAAATGGTTTATCAGTAAAAGTGATAAATCCCATCGATTAGGGTTAGATGGTCAGGATGTTGCTAAAAAAGTCTATGAAGATGGAGTTGATATTTTAGTGGATTTTGATAGTATGACATTAACTAACGTTTGTGAAACCTTTGCGGTTAAACCTGCTCCTATCCAAGTCACTTGGTTAGGATGGGATGCTTCAGAAGTTCCAACCATTGATTATTTTATTGCTGATCCTTATGTTTTACCTGAAGATGCCCAAAATTACTATCGTGAAAAGATTGTGCGTCTACCTCAAACCTATATTGCTATCGATGGGTTTGAAGTCGCGGTACCTACTCTGCGTCGAGATCAGCTAGATATTCCTATGGATGCAATTATTTATTTTACGGCTCAACGAGGATATAAATATCATCCCCATACTGCACAGTTACAACTGCAAATTCTTAAGGAAGTTCCGAATAGTTATTTTATTATTAAGGGGACGGCTGATCAGGAATCTCTAAAAACATTTTATGCTGAAATTGCAGAATCTGTGGGGGTAAATTGCGATCGCTTAAAACTTCTTCCCCAATCACCCACAGAAGCCATTCATAGAGCCAATTTAACCATTGCTGATGTTGTACTTGATACATACCCTTATAATGGGGCGACAACTACAATGGAAACCCTATGGAGGGAGATTCCTATGGTCACAAGAGTGGGAGAACAATTTGCAGCGCGTAATAGCTATACAATGATGATCAATGCCGGAATTACAGAGGGGATAGCTTGGACAGATGAAGAATATGTGGAATGGGGAATTAAGTTAGGAACTGATGAAAATTTACGCCAACAAGTAGCTTGGAAATTAAGAAAGAATAAGCGAACAGCCCCTCTTTGGGATGCAAAAAAATTCACCCATGAAATGGAAAATGCTTATGAACAAATGTGGTTAAACTATATTAAAAATGGAACTTAAATCTGTAATTTTTCATAAAAAATTAGATGAATTAATCTGTTAACTTCTGTAGGTAAACTATTGAAATGAATTTACTCAATGGGGATCAACAAGCCGTTAAATATTTGGAGGTTGGGGATTATAGTGCGGCTATAAATTATTATGAAAAACGGATTAATAGTGAACCAGAGATCAAATCCTATTACTGGTATTTGGGCTTATTTTTACTCTTAAAAGGGGAAGAAGTAGAAGCTCAAACAACTTGGTTGTTAGCCATGACAGATGGGGAACCGAAAGAAGTGGAACCGTGGACACAGGATCTCAAACAGATTCTACAATTAGCGGCTGTACAACTTCAGAATCAATACTCCTCTGCTTGGCTGATTAGACAGCATATTCGAGAAATTAGCCCCGATGACATTAATAATTTATTAAACTTAATTAATTTAAGTTTTCAGTTAAAAACATACACAGGTGAAGACTTAACATCATGGGGTATTATTGAGCAACTTCAACAAGGGACAAATCAAGAGATTGATGTTGAATATCTTCTGGAAACTCTCGATCAAGTTTTAAATTTTGATCCCCTTCATCCTCAAGCTTATGAACTAGCACAAGCTTGTATTCCTTATGTCAATTATCCAGAAAAGTATATTGATATTCTCCTGAAAGCTGCGTTTCAGATTGGTGTGTTAATGTCCCAACCTGAAGCAGCAGGAAATCTGGCAGAATTAGGGTTATCTTTAGATGAAAATAATCCAGAATTAATCCGTCAAGTTGCAACATTTTATCAAGATAGTGGCAATAGAGACAAGGGAGTTAATCTGGCTAAAAAATATTATTCGCTATTAGAAGATAATATAGATAAAGTATTTGCTAACCATTTAATTATTCGGGGATTAATCCATACAGGTTCAGGTCAGTCTGCGGAATGTATTTCCCTTTTAAAATATCAAACATCTCTATTAAATTCTTATTTAATAGAACAACCTGTTGATTTAACTGAAAGAAATATTTTACAACTGTATAGTGCTAGTTTTTTCTTTCCTTATTTCCAAGATAATCTTCCTGAAAACTTATTAATTCGGCAGAAAATAGCCCAAATTTGTCAACGCAATATAGAAATTAAAAACCCCGATATTATTCATAGAAACCATGAAAGGGTTTCCTTATTGAAGCATAAAAATGAAACTAAACCTTTAAAAATAGGATATGTTTCCCATTGTCTGCGAACCCATTCAGTCGGGTGGTTAACTCGTTGGTTGTTTCAATATCATAATCGAGAAGATTTTAAAATTTATGCTTATTTAATTAATGCTCAAGGACGAGTTGATGACTTGCAGAATTGGTATGTTAAAAGTGCTGATGTTGCTTATGAATTTCCACTTTATGCTTCCGAACAAATTATTAACACCATTGCCCAAGATGAACTTGATATTATTGTTGATTTGGATAGTGTTACTCTGAATTTTTCTTGTAAAATTATGGCTCTAAAATTAGCACTTATTCAACTTTCTTGGTTGGGATGGGATGCTTCAGAAGTTCCAACCATTGATTATTTTATTGCCGATCCTTATGTGTTGCCAGAAAATGCCCAAGACTATTATCAAGAAACAATTTGGAGATTACCAAAAACCTATATTGCGGTAGATGGATTTGAAATAGCTAATCCCTCTTTGCGCCGTGAATATCTGAATATTCCCGGTGATGCAATTGTATTTTTAACGGCTCAAAGTGGTTATAAATATAATTTGGAAACGGCTAAATTGCAAATGCAAATTATTAAATCTGTACCTAATAGCTATTTTTTAATTAAAGATTCAATTAAAGATCAAGCCTCAGTTGAAGAGTGCTTTACTCAACTTGCTGATGAAATTGGGATAAACCCTGATCGTGTTAAGTTTATGCCAACAGTGCCTTTAGCTTCCATTCATAGAGCTAATATAATGTTAGCAGATATTCTGTTAGATACCTATCCTTATAATGGAGCCACAACCACGATGGAAACTCTCTGGATGGGCATTCCAATAGTAACAAGAGTTGGACAACAATTTGCGGCTCGTAATAGCTACACGATGATGATGAATGCCGGAATTACAGAAGGTATTGCTTGGACAGATGAAGAATATGTGGAATGGGGAATTAAGTTAGGAACAGATGAGAATTTACGCCAACAAATTGCTTGGAAATTAAGGAAAAATCGACAAACGGCTCCGTTGTGGAATGCGAAACAATTTACCCGGGAAATGGAAAATGCTTATCAACAAATGTGGCAGAAGTATATTGAGGGGAAGAATTGATTCTTACGATTCAGAAGAAGGAAAATTTTCTATCCAACAAATATGAGGAGATAGTACATCTCTATAAATTGCATTGTAAAATCTTTCATCTGCTGTTACCATCTGGCATTTATTAGTAACAGCTAAGGAGAGGTAAACACAATCATAAATAGCTTGGTCAACTCGAACAGCAATTTCTAAAGCCATTGGCATTAAGGACTGTGAGGGATAAATTTTTAAATCTCCTCCAATTAAAATAGTTAAATCATTTTGAGCGAGTTCTAAGGTGGTTTCTCCTCGTCGTACCCGCTTCCATAAAATGTTACCAATTTCCGAAAAAAAGAAATCAGGTACTAATAATTCATGGGCATCATCTAAGAGACACTGAGCAATTTCCGAATGAATCTCAGACAATACCCATTTTACTGCTACATTGGCATCAACAACGAATGTATTCAACGATTTCTATCCTCTCTCAGAAGTTCTACACTATCACTAAATATCTGATTGCCATGTTTTTGACGTGCTACAAAAAGTTTAGCTCGGAAATTAGCTCTTGCAGAAACTTGAGTGGTGATTTCTGCTTCCGCTATTTGGGTGAGAATTGCTTTAATTTCATCCTCTAAACTGCGGTTATGTTTTTGCGCCAAACTGCGAATTTTATCAAAAACAACGGGGTTGAGATTATCTAGGACAATCGGATTCATTTCGTTTCCCCAATATGAGTAATTCTATTCTATTATTAATTTATCAGTATTGAGGTAAATTGCCCATTTTTAGCAGAATTATTAAGTGTTCGATGCGTTCATATTCGTCAAGTTCGTGTTTTTCCGAAGAAGTTAGTTTGCCTGCTTGACTACGACTTAAGAGAGTGTGCAAACGGCTTTGCATTTCCGGGGTGGGACGAAACTCGGAAATTTGCTCAGGAGTGGGTTGGCTGGCGATAAAAGTGAGGATGTAGTGATAAACTTGAGCCGGAAGTGGAGATTGAACCAGACACTGATGCAAAAGTTCAGGCAGTTTGTCTCCTAATTGAGTAAGTTGAGAGGAAAGTTCTTCAGGGATTTCAATGGTAAAAAGAGCCATTATTCTTAGGGATAAACTGTATAGCCAATTAAGGTTATCTGCTATTATAGCGGAATTTTCTCTAACCTAGTTAACAGCAAATCATTGTATTGTGGTAGGTTGTACATTTATTAAGTTCAATATGGCAAAAGTATCCCCTCAAACTTTGACAATTATTTTCAACCTGCAACGACGTTTAGTTGAACTGATCGATCAAGCAAAAACAGCCGAGTATAATTTGTTTGAAGACTACGGTGAGACGGAGGAAACAATTCCAGAATTGGAACAATTACAAAATGGCGCAGAACGTCTGAGAAATCCTTATTCACGTCTAGCTACTCTGACATTAGCGATCGCTGAGGCTCAACCTATTGCTCCTGCTGCTATGATCAATTTATTGAGTCAAACTATTGAACAAGCTTCAACAACGGCTGATGCGGTGGAAGCAACCACTCAAGAAAGTAAAAGGATCTGGAACCTACCATGAATAAACCACGCACAATACCTGATGCAGAGACAAGAGCGCGTTCCGTTGCGAACTGGCGGGAGGCTATTCGCAAAATTGACGCTGTTACCCTAGCACTGGATGAATTAATCGCTATGGTAGAAGAACATAACCGTCACAGTCCACTAACTTTATACCGATTAGCTAAGTATAAGGGTGAAGCGGTGGAACAAAAGAGTCAGACTTGATGTTAAAGAATACTTTTTGAAAAAGTCAGCCATGAAATCAATTTCGGTCGTAGAGACGTTCCATTTAACGTTTCTACGACCAGTTTTAAATGGTTAGTAAAGGCAAGTTTTTAGTGTTCTAAATCATAAACTGGGATGATTTCTGCACCGACAGATGCGATCGCTTCTTGATTTTCATGCTCTAATTTAATTCGACCCGTTAAATGCGAAACTAGAGCCTGCCATTGTATCGGACTTAATTGGCCAATTAGTGAAATTTCCAGCCCTTCATCTATATCTAATTCTTCTTCCATAAGCAAATCAATTACGATGCTTGAAAGAATTAAATTTGCATTCTCATCTGAAGTATTACTGTTATCAATCAGTAAAGTAATCTGTTCTTTATAGGGATGAGTTGTCAAACTCTTTATAATCTGTTTTAACTCAGTTATTAAAGATATTTCTGACTGAGACCAATCAGGAAAGATGATTAAATTACGATCTCTAAGCGGTAGATTGATTTGAGGTTCAGTTATTGATAGTTTGCAAATTTCTAACCTATCTTTGTGATTTTTTTGATAAGCAATAACTGTTTCTAAGAAACGTAATGCCGTTGGAACAGGACTATAATGTTCAATCGCCCACTGACGACCTTCTGTTGAAATTTGTTCTAATATTTGAGGCTCATTGATAATTCTATCAACTGTTGCTTGAGGGTTATCAAGATCAATGCCGATATAATGTCGCCAGTTTTCTGGCTTTACGGGTAAATTAACACCATATTTATCAAAATCAACATGAAAGGTAACGCATCCAGCCGCTAAAGATTCCCAAAATCTCCAACTATCCCACCACTCTACTCGTTGATCTCTGGTATAGGGATTTATGGCAATACAACCTCCAAAACAAGCACAAGCAACTGTTGACATCAAACGTTGATAGTAGTTGGGATAATGCCTTTTACCAGTTTGTAACCATTGTAAATAGTGATAACTATCTTCGGGGGGATTTTCAAAATCATCAACTGAATTATCAATAGGTAAAACAATTTGTAACAAGGGTAGAAAATGATCAATAGCTATCGGTCTTAAAGGATAATCAAATGTTATAACACCCTCTCCCACTTTTAACCACCCGGAATCAAACTTGAAACTTCCATTAGAAATCACTGATTGATTTTGATTGTTTCTAAAATTAACAATTATTCTTTTGTTTCTATGAATAAATAATGGACTCTGATTTGTTACCTCTAAAATTCGGTTAGAAATCCCAAAACACCAAGGAATTAAGTTGTTAGTGAGTTGAGAATTGTAGTTAGTGCCATGAGTTCCTAATACTAAATCAAAATAGGGAGATCCGGGGTTATGATATAAACCTCGTCCATCAGAATCATCAAGATATATGGAGACAAACTTTCGTTGAGGGTTTAAAAAAGGTTTCGGAATAGAGGGAGGTAAATGATGTATAGTCCATTCCTTATCCATCACAACAATTGAACAATCATCAGGATTAATCTCAGGGTTATGGCAAAACAGAGTTTCTTCTGACTGATCTGAAATGCGCCAATAGTTAATATTGGAATAAAAAGGAATACCCAGTTCTTTTAACCCTTCTGCTATACATATTTTTAAGTGTCCAAATTCTTTTTCACAGCAATAAAAAAAGATAGGACGTTCTAAGTTATAGGAAGGCTTGGAAAATTTCATGATCAGTTAATCCCAGTAATCAAATATTAAGACAATAGATTCTGTAAAGTCTCTATTGAATAAGCAGGAAGATAATCAGCTTGAACCTGATCAATACTTGCTTGATTTTCAGCATTCAATTTAATTCGACCCTGTAGTTGAGAACATAAAGCAGACCACTGACAAGAATTTAGCTGACCCATTAAAACAATTTCTACACTGTCATCAAGCTCTAATTCTTCTTCCATTAACAAATTCATCATCACACTAGATAATGCTAAATCTGCATCTTCATCTGATATATTTTGATGATCAATAAGTAAAGTCATTTGATTACAGTTGGGATGAGTTGCGAGGGCTTTAATGAGACTAACTAATTCTGGGTAAAGCACTTCTTCCGGTTGGCTCCAATCTGGAAACACAACTAAATTTATCTCTCTTAAATTAAAACGGATCAAAGTGGCTTTAATTAAAGCTGAACTGATAGTATCAGCCATTTTTGACCAAGAAAACTTCTTAGCTTGTTCTAGTCCTTTAGTCATTAAACTATTACGGACTTTGAGTTTTTGTACTTCACAAAGAGCATCAGTCATGGCATCAATATCATCATCCTTAATATAAATTGCAGCCTCTCCTGCCACTTCAGGAATCGAAGCATTTGCACAAGTAATAACAGGACAACCACAAGCTAAAGCTTCTGCAATTGGCATTCCAAAGCCTTCATATTTAGAGGGATAAACCAGGGCAGTTGCTCCTGAATAAGCGGCTCTGAGTTCTTCATCGCTGAGGTACAAAGAATGAACAATACTACCTGCTGCTAACTCTCGATATTCGTGTCCTAATAAATAACCCGCTCCTGTACAGATCACATCAAATCCTGATTTACTATAAAGTTGAGAAAACCCTTGGAAGAACAAAATAGCATTTTTATAATTACTGCCAGCACCTACTAATAGAAAATAGGGTTTATTAATTCCATATTTAGTTTTAAACTGAATAATTTCCCCCGGGGGTGCAGGATAGAAATAACTGGAAATACCGCAATGAGCAACGGTTACTGATGAATCAATCTCTGGTAAATATTTAACCAAATCAGTCGCCGTATTTTCTGAAATAGCAATATAAGCTGACGCATGAAGAATTCCACGATGTTTTTCCCGCCACATTGGTTCATTAAAGTTAGCTCCCAATATTTCAGGAATCATGTCATAAGCCATAAATACTGATGGTGTTGAAATCGGAGTTGTGTAATAAGTTGAGATGAATAAATCAGCATTTTCTTGATCACAGACTTGCTGTAACATCTGAGAATCAGTATCAGTATAATTGTAGTCATAAGCAGGAATAGTTCGATACCACAGCCCAGGAATTTTGGGAGCAGTTCCATCCCGATCTAAAATTACAATATGACTACCAAAACTGGTATTTTCCCATTCTTCTAATAAGGAACGCCAAACTCTCGCAATACCAGTATTATACAGTTGGAAAAATACCCCATCAATTAAAATTTTAGGAGGTAATTGTTGGTGATTTACAGGTAAATTTAAGCAGGTTTCAAGCTGCCGAAATTCCCAAGTTTTTGTGTTATTGTCTCGATAGGCAATGGGAGTTATGCCACAGGCTGTTGCGGTATTGATCTGGGTTTGATCTTGTACCCAAGCAAAATACTCCCGCAGAAAGACAGGAAATTGAGTTGCTGACTGTAAATTCTGCCATTGTATCAGGGCATTTTGATAACCATAATATTCTTCTTTAAATTGCAATTGCTCTGGCATAACATAAGCAAAATGCTGAAATACTAAGCCTTGTTGTTCTGTTTCATGATGTAGAAAAGGATTAACGGCTGCTACATTTTGCTGTTGACTATCGGGTAAGGTTTCTACTAAAATCGGAGGTTCATGGGCTGCCCAAGCCATTCCTGGTTTAAATCGCCAAGTTCTTAACCAATCTTGTTGAGGATTTTCTGCATAACAATTACGGGTACTAATTAGTAAATTTTCTCCCACAAAATACCAACACCAGTAAAATGCTGCGGTTTTTTCAGGATGAGTAATAAACATCTGACGAGTTGTATAAATTTGCTCAACTGTCCAGAGTTCATCCACATCAATTTGCCACAATAAACATTCTTCTTGGATATTACAAAGAGGCGCATTCACCATTTCTCGTTTTCCATCCCAAAAAATATCTTTAGGTTTACGGTAAATAGTAATATTTTCTGGATATTGTTTAGCAAGTTGATCTAAATACTCTGATGTTCCATCTTTACTTCGTCCATGATCATGAAATTGATCTGTAAGTTTTCCCCCAAGTTGTAAACTCCAAGAAGTATCATGTTTTAAGTCAGCTACTCCTTCAATAATATGCCAATGCCATTGACAACTTAATTTATTAAAAACATCAATATGGTATCGGATAAAAGGTTGCCCATTTAAAACGATGGTAAAGAAATGAATCGGTAGTTGGGGAAAAGCAATATAATTTTCATAGAAAGAGTTAGAACCAGTAACCTGTTCACCAATATCCCCGTTTACTTGGATGCGATGACACTCATAACCGTTTTGAATCAACAGATCAAAGGTTGTTTGAGCATTACGGTTTAATCCTTCTAGCATTTTTTGAGAAATCTCAAATTGAATAAATCGCATGGACTGATTTCTCAATAAATCAGTAGCACCAAGCAAAACATCACTTTCTGCGCCTTCTACGTCAATTTTCAAATAATCTATAGATTGTATCTTATGTTCTTGACAGAAAGAGTCAAGAGTAATGGCTTCTAAAATTTCCGTTTTAACAATAGGAATATATTCTGTACTTTTGTTTGGGTTAAGCATTTGAGGAGAGCCAATGCTATTCCACACTGAATATTCATCAGGAAATTCATTAAATTCAATAGATTGATTAGCAGAAAATACAACTTTTTGATAAACAAAAACATTATTACATTTATTCTCTTTTAATCGGTTTACCAAGTTTTGAAAAGTGTTAGAAGTGGGTTCAAATGAATAAACTTTTCCTGAATTGCCTACAAGTTGACTCAATAATATAGAATAATCTCCAATATTAGCTCCAATATCAAAAACAGTCATTCCTGAATTAACTATTTTTTTGATGAGTAATTGTTCAGATTTTTCGGTTTCAAAAGAAAAGATTTTTTTCCTAAAAATTGTATCTATCAGAGGATTTGTATCAGCCAGAGGTTTTTTACCCTCTGCATAGATGGACTCATGCTTTCTTGCTTCTAAATCTAAGCCTGATTCAAAAGATCTGAGTCTGACATTTTCAAATCCAGCATTAGTAATAATCTTGGGGAGGTTTTCTTCATCAAAAAGAAAGCGGTGATGACCGTCCATGTAAGCGATATAGTTAATAAAATCTATTTTTGAATGATAGTGAAATGCTGGCTTATAGAGACAATGTTCTTGAGCGTCAAAGCTTTCTGGCTTCTCATAAGCCTCTATATATATCCTCGCGTTGGGAACTGCTACTTTGAATATTCCTCCTGGTTTTAGCACTCGATAGCATTCAGAGAGCAAGTTAACCATAGGGTTAGGGTAATAGAAATGTTCTAATAAATGAGATGAATATATTTCTTCTACACAATTGTCTTGGAAAGGAAGGGGTTTTGATAAATCAAGACATAAATCACTCCTGGGATCTAGATCAACTGTAGTCCACCCTTCCATTCTTTTTTCTGAAGCACCAAGTTCTAACTTCAGAGGTTTTCTTCTGTTAAAAAGTGGCTCAAAGGAAAAAGTTTTTTTTCTGAAAACAGCATATCCATTACGAAGATTAATATTTTGATCAACTAATGTATACTCCGAATCGGAGAGAAGTTGATGATAGTTATTATAGTTTTTAAAAGTATTAATATCATCTAATAAAATCAAGTTAGCACCGTATACCTCTTTTAATTCACTAACTCCGGTAAACTCTGAACCATCAATTAAAACAAGATCAAAATAATCTATATTATGATCCTGTTTAATTTTTGCTATCCCATTGGTTTCAACCTGAGAAGATTTAATATATTCGATATCTTGTTTAAGCCAACTCAAAACTTGCTCTAAAGGATAATAATTTAACCCTGATTGTTGTTGATTATAAAATTCAATAACATCTATCTGATCAGGAAATTTTTCTAAAGAAACAGAAGATACATTATAACATTTCACAAACTTGTCTTGTTCATATCTATTCTTTAATTGTTCAAACCGTATTTGAGAAACTTCCATACAAAATAATGTAGGTTGATTCGGGTTATTCCGAATTCCTTTAACAAAGGCTTCTGTGCTACCTTCCCCCGATGATGAACCGATTTCTAAAATATATTTTATATTTTCTTCTTGAGCAATGTTTTGAATATAATCATAAAATTCATCATTTTTGATTTCGGGAGAAATTATGGAATTTAAACTCGAACTCTGCTCAGACATTATTTGATCCTCGAAACTAAAATAAGTTATCTTTTTTAATTGGTAATACTAATAAATCTATTGATATTACTAATTTTATGTAGATTAATTAGCTTAAGATAATGAGAAAATTTTGAACTTTCTTAGGCTTAATATTACTAATATTCTGCTGAGAGTTTCAAAATTACTCTACTCCTATGATACCCAATATGATCCCAGAAATGATCACTTTTTTTAAGTTAATTTAACTCATTCCTCATAACAATCTTGTACCATATTATATATACAGGCTCTATTCAACGCTCCTAAGTTTGACTATGGATGATCAACGCTTTATTCAGGAACTACCCAGTTTATATGAACAGTGGGGGACTGTCTTTGTCCACCCGCAATCTAAACGGTTTCAGCAGGTGCTTAACCTCGCTCCAGAGCAGTTTCCCCAGAATTTGCTCCCGTTACTCAACTGTGCGGTGGCTAATCTCGAACCCAATGAAATTTATTGTGAGATTGGGACACAACAGGGTTTAACCTTGATTGGTGCGCTTTTGAATCAACCAGAAGCTATTGCCTATGCTATCAATGACAATCCTAATTGTACACCAGAAGGTGAAGGTTTAGAACAACTATTTAAAAATTTACATCAGTTTAACCTGGAGGAACAGGTTTGTTTTTATAACCAAGACGTTGAAGAATTTTTATTAGAACTGCGACAACTGGAAACGGAGATTAAAATAGGCGTTTATGTTGTCCAGAGTTCTACCGATTATCGTTCTACTTTATTAGCTTTATTATTAGCTCAACCTCTTTTATCGGATTCAGCATTAATTATAGTTGATCATGGAAATATTAGTTTTGTTCAACAAGCAATCTGGGATTTTTTAGCCTCTTGTCCGCAAGCAGAACTGTTGTTAGAATTGTCTAGTTTAGTTAATAGTCATTTCACTGATAAAATTCAAGTTTTAAGCTGGAATCAGAAAAGAACGTTGAATTATTCAGTGCAAATATTTCAAGCACAACGTCAAGATTCTGTCATCCAAGGAATTCTTGAATTAGCAGAACAAAAACCAACAGAGGAACAGTTACAGCAAATTTATCAACAAGGGATAACTGCTCATCAAAACCAACAGTTTTATTTAGCTGAAAATCACTATAAATTATTGCTTAGATGGCAAGAAAGAAACACAGAAGTTTGGTTTAATTTAGGAATTTTATACTATCAAAAAGACAGTTATTCTGAATCTGTTTTAATATTGTCTCATGTTTTAAAACAAGATCAAACTAATAATTTAGCTTATTATTATTTAGGAATGAGTTATGAAAAATTGAATCAAATTCCACAAGCGATCGCAGCCTACGAAAAAACAATCGAATTAAAACCCGATCATCTTGATGCTTATAATAACTTAGGTAATATTTTAACACAACAAGGGCAATTTATACAAGCGGAAAGCGTTTATCGTCAAGCTATTAAGATTAACCCTAATCATTTTGGCATTTACTTAAACTTAGGAAATCTTTTTCTATTACAAAATCAAATAGAATCAGCCTTAGAAAACTATCAAATTGCTTTACAAATTGTTCCTAATAATCCTGATATTCTGCACAATTTAGAAATTGCTAAAGAAAGGCAAGAAAATCCTGCATTTTATTATAGCAGTTTTGGCGATCGCTTGTATGAATTAGGGAATTATCAAGGTGCGATCGGCCAATATCAAAAACTACTCGATTTACAACAGGGAGATGTTAATTTTTATGAAAAACTCAATCACTGTTACTGGAATTTGGGTGAATATAATAGTGCAATTAATGTTTTAAAAACAGCCATAAATCTTTATTTTCAATTTCCACCCCTCCACTTTACCCTAATTACAAATCTTCTCTATCAGGGAAGAACAGAGGAAGCAGCTACACAAGCGAAAATTGCCTCGGAATGTTTACCTAAAGATTATACCTTTACATTGCTTAAAAATTTAATAGTCCCGATGTTTTATCACTCCGTTGAGGAAATCAGCTATTATCGAGAACGGTTTGAAAACGGATTAAAAACATTAATTGAAACAACAGATTTTAATGATCCAGAAACCTTAGAACAAGCGTTTTTAGGAATGGGACGATTTACTAATTTTTACCTAGGTTATCAAGCGAGAAATATTATAGAAGAACAACGTATTTATGGTAATTTCCTACATCAGATGATGTCAGCAAAATATCCCCAGTGGGTGCAACCGTTAACCCTACCAACAGTTGAGGATAAAATTAGAGTTGGATATGTTTCTAACTATTTGCATTGTTATAGCGGGTCACTCTGGTTAACAGGTTGGTTGCGGTATGCTAACTCTGATCAATTTGAAATTTACTCTTATTATACTGGCAATTCTCCCGATCCAGTTACGGAACAGTTTCGACAATATAGTGATCAATTCTATCATATTCATAACAATTTAGAAGCGGTTGCTGAACAAATTTTCAATGATAAACTGCATATTTTAGTCTATCCAGAAATTGGCATGAACCCCCCAACAATGGAACTCGCCGCGTTGCGTTTAGCACCTATTCAATGCACTGCTTGGGGTCATCCAGTAACATCGGGACTTCCTACAATTGATTATTTTATATCAAGTCAATTAATGGAACCGGAAAACCCCCAGGAACATTATTCTGAAACCTTAATTTTATTACCGAATATTGGGGTCGCTTATCCCAAACCGCAAGATATTCCAGCGTTAATTAAAACCCGATCAGATTATGATTTACCCGAAGATGCGGTGATTTATTTATGTTGTCAAGCGCCCTTTAAATATCTTCCTCAATATGATTATATTTTACCAGAAATTGCGGTAAAAGTTCCTAATGCTAAATTTTTGTTCTTCCGAGGAACACTATTAAATGATCGGTTAAAACAAGCATTTGCTAATTATGGGTTAAATGATCAAGATTATTGTTTACATAGAAACGTCCCTGAACGGTTTGATTATCTGATGTTAAATTTGCTTTCTGATATATTTTTAGATACTTTTACTTGGTCGGGGGGAAATACATCTTTAGAAGCGATCGCTTGTAATTTACCAATTGTAACTTGTCCTGGGGAATTCATGCGCGGCCGTCACGCTGATAGTTTCCTAAAAATGATGGGTTTAACCGAAACAATTGCAGAAAATGAAGCAGAATATATTAAAATTGCGGTTAAATTAGGATTAGATCCTGTATGGCGCAAAACAATTTCTGAACAAATGAGTGATCGCCATAATCTGATTTTTGATGATCAAGTTTGTGTAGCTGCGTTAGAGGAATTTTATCAAACCGTTGTTGGGATGAGAACCCCAAGAGGAGAGGGCTAAAGCCCAACAACTTTCACATTCTAAGAGTAACTCTAACTTGACTCGCTGACATGGGCTTCATAAACACATTCTCCTGTTGTTAAAACCCTTTCTCGAAAGTGAGGTTCTAAATCTTCTAGGGGTTTTAAATCTACCCATCGGGATGTTAAGTTATTAGCGATCGCAACGGCAGTAAAATAATCCCTTTTTGGCACTCCTTCTACCGCTAAATCAATATCAGAGTTTCGATTAAATTTTCCTCGAACTAAAGAACCAAACAGAATAATTTTTTTAATAGAAAATCGTTCTATTAATACTTTAACAATGGCTTGAACTTCTGTTCTGGCTTGTTCCGTTCTAATTTGATCTTCTAACTGTTGCTGTTTTTGCTGTTTTATCCAGTAGTCTAAATGTTTCATGACTATACTTATTTTAAATTTCCTTGTTTTAATTGGGTTAATAACTGTTGATAATCCTGTCGATCAGGATGTAACTTTACTAATTTTTCTAAAGGTTCAATTGCTCCTTGAATATCATTTTGTTGAATTCTAATTTTAGTTAATTCTTCTAACGCTGTTTGGTTATTTGGTTCCCGCTTTAAAACCGATTCATAACCTTTTTCTTGTTTATTTAACAGTTCGGCTTGGGAGGACTGTTGAACAGATTCAGTTGGTTTAGGTTCTTTGTCAAAAACTCCTTTGAAAACTTTTCCGAATCCAAATATACTTGTTCCAGCAAAAGAGACAACTGAGATCCAGAGCAGCACTCGCTGGATTCGTTTTTGCCGTTCCATGCGCTGGACTATTGTTGTTCCATATTGCTTTTCTAGGGAATTCTTTTCTGTTGCATCCATTCGGAACACCTACCTATGATTGTAGAGACGTTTGAGGAAACGCCTTGAGTGAGTTGCCTATTTCCAGAATACCCAATTTGATCTCAAAAGTGATCAGAACTGGATTCTGGCAATTCACCAAACTGTTGACGGTAGCGGTTGAGTAACGCTTCTAACTCTTGGGAACGCTGTTGAGCTTCCTCGGCTTGACGTTGAGCTTCTTCAGCTTGAAGTTGGGAGGCTTCAGCTTGGCGTTGAGCTTGTTCAGCTTGGCGTTGAGCTTGTTCAGCTTGAAGTTGAGCTTCTTCGGCTGTTTGTGCGGATAATTCATCGGGTGTCGGCAGAATTTCACCCTCCGGAGTTGCCCATCTTAACCATACTGTTTCGACGGTTTTATAAACACCTGACCATCGCAGTAATGATAAGCCTAATTGTTGACTGAGTAAACGTCCTTGTTCATCTACAATAATCGGTTCATAAATGCCATTTTTTAATGTAAATCCTGCCCAATTGTCGGGATTAAAGGGGTCAAACCAGAAATATTCTGGAACTCGAACTTGATTTTGATAGATGAGTTTTTTGTCGGTTTTATCTCGTTGGGCGGTACTATCTGATAATAGTTCAATTACGACATCGGGGGCTTTTCCTTCTTCCCAAACGACCCAACTTTTTCGTTCTTTTTTGGGAACTCCTAATACGGCAAAAAAATCGGGGCCTTTAAAGTCTTGGTTCCGCACTTGGGCTAAACTAAAATAGAGGAACATATTGCCACCGACATAACCATCTTCTCGCGTTTCTAACCAAGGAATTAACTGATCAATCAGTATATCCATTTGCAGTTTATGGCGTTGGGTTTCCATTGGGACTCCATCGTCACAGGGTAGTTGGTCTTGGGTGGGTGGTAATATTAACCCAAAGGGGAGTGTTTCTTGTGATGGTGACATGGCTCTCAATTAATCAATAGATTAATGATTTTTAGAATATTATATCACAGCCAAATACCTATAGTGCGGGTAGTAACTGTTAAATTTACAATAAAGATTATAAAACCCTACAATTCTTAATTTTTTCTAACGTAGCTTTCATTAATTCTGTTGTTTGACCGGATACCGTAAAAACTAACGCTTCTCGATAGATTCTTTGGGCGGAATGGCTGTTTAAATTAGCAGCACCACTGGAGACTGTGACCGCAGCATGGGCGCAACGCACGGCTAATTCTATCGCTTGGGCCCGGAGTTGATATTTTTCTGAAGTATTAATATTTTGAGGATGATTTTGAGCCAAAAAGATTTGAGAACGACATTGATTGAGTTCTTGATTTAATGAATTAAACGCATCTTTAATAAAGGAAAATTCTGTTTTTTGAAAGGCTGTTTCTACAATCTTTAATCCTGCTCTAGCACAGCCTAACACTAAGAAACTGGCTTGTAAAACTTTGGCTTGATCATTTTCTTGCATCCAGCCAATGGGATGAATAGAAACGACTTTTTCTGATGGTAAAAACCATTGGGTAAAAGTTGCTGTTACGGTATTGGTGGAAGTCATAGCACAGAGAGACATAGGAGAACTTAATTTAATCGCACTTTCCCCTATTTTTTGTTCTGAAAATGGTACTAACCCCCAAACAGATTGACCATCAGGTAAGGTTGCAGCAACTACAAATTCTTCAAAAATATCCCATCCTGTTACCCAAGGAACAAAGCCATTGAGTTGATAGCCTCCCCTTACAGGAATAGCAATGATTGAGGGATTTCCTAATCGTCTTAAATGGGAAAAGCCTACACCGATTTTAGCATTTCCCTGACTCATTCGGGGTAAATATTCTGTTTGTAATTGAGCATTAGAACTTTGGATTAACATAGCCCCAACACTTTGATGTTGGGTTTGCAAAAAGGCTAACGCCCCCGAATAACGGGCGATTAATTCTTGAAATTTGAAAAAGGTTTCTGCATCGAGTTGTGGCCCTCCCCAACGGTGAGGAATTCTTAATCCTAAAACTCCTAATGCTCCTAATCCATTAAATGCTTCTTGAAGTGATTTTGAACAGCCATCTATTTGATTAGCATCGGGGGAAATCTTTTGTTTTAAATAGGATTCTGTTTGTTGTAAAAGTTCAGACACAATATATTAAGTTGAGGTTTTTCAGTCTTGTCCAGTGCGCTTGTCTGAGGTGGAAACCCAGTTTCTAGGAAAGAGTACATCCCCCTTGTCTCTAACTGCATAAATTGTGATTTTTGTCAAGATACCGCTTTAGGGCTTCATCTTTCCTTGCCAAAATTGGTGCATCGCAATGCCTAAATTTTAGGGAAAAATCACAATATTTAACGGTATAATCAGGGTTTCAGTCCCCGTTTTGAGCTATGGACACAATAAACCCTTGGGTGGTGTTTTTTAAATTATACCAGAAGCCCTATAATCTCGTCAACTTTTTGAGAGCTATTTTCAATAAAATATCAGGATTCCCTGACAATCTTTTAAAAAACAAAACCATTTTCCAGAATAGATTAGAAAAAATTAACATAAATCCAGCCGATTTAAACCCTCTTAATCCTTTCTTCGTGTCTTTGTGTCTTTGTGGTAACATCAAAAATTCTATGAGTTGGTGATGGGCGTAGCCCATCCTACCTTGGGTTAGATTGTTTTTGACTTTTAATTAATACATTCGCAAACCAAGGACTAATTAATAAAATCAATAACATTCGGGTCATTTGCATGGCTAATACAATTCCTGCATCTCCTCCTAGTTGAATTACCGTTGCGATCATGGCTGTAATTCCTCCGGGTGTGGAACCCAATATAGCCGTCATGGTATCAACTTGGGTGATTTGATGAAAGATATAGCCTGCCCCTAAACAGAACAGGATTAATATTAGAACTAAAACGATTTCAATTAATACAGCTTTCCAGAGTTTCTTGGCATTATTCCAATCAAATTTTAACCCAATGGAAAACCCCACAAATAATAGCCCAATAGTAAATAGCAAGGAGGGCATTTCAAGGGAATAGGGGACTGTCCAAAAGACAATTAAACTAACGAGAAACGGCCCAAAAAACAAGGATGAAGGTAAATGAAATTTTTCCCCTAATATAATTCCTAACGCACCACAACCTCCCAGAATTGCTAGGTTGAAAAGCGGTGATAAAGAGGGTAAAGTCTGAAGGGGAATAGATACTACAGAATGGACGGTGGCATCACCCGCAAACCAAAAGCCGACGAGAGCAGGAACAATTATTGCTACTAACAGAATCCGCAGATATTGTAACAGAGCAACGGCGATCGCATCAGCCCCCATTGCCTCACTCATGGCAATCAAACTGTAACTCGCCCCAGGAACACAACTGAGGAACCCCGTCGCCCGATCAATATTGCCCCAGCGCCCTAAAAAATAGCCATTTACCACACTCATACCCCCTGTCACCAGAATACAAATTATCAGGGGAAAGGCGTAAGTCCTCATTAACCCCAGGGTATGGAGTGAAAACCCTGTGGCCGTAGCGATCGCCACAATAGCTTGACCGACAATAAAAAACATCGGGGGTAGGGGTTGGGGTTTACCGTGAAACGCAGCATACATAATCCCCGCCATCATCGGGCCAATCAGCCATCCTACAGGAACGTGCAACCCGTTGAATAAATAGCCGACCCCCACCGCCAGCATAAATTGAGGTAGAAGGGGGGTAACTTGGGGCAAAGTTTGAGATAATTCTTGCCTCAAGTGTGTCAGGGTATTTTGATAGTCTATATTCATCAACTAGAAGCGATCGCTCTTATAGGGATTTAAGGTTAAGAAATCGGAAGGGCTTTGAGGGTTGTTAAAGCTTCCTCAGCGTGGCGCTGAAATTCCCACATCGAATCAAACAGATGTCGAACACTGCCGTCTTGATCGATAATATAGGTCACGCGACCGGGTAGAACCCACATCGTCGCCGGAACACCATAGAGTTGACGGACTTTATTTTCCGTATCACTCAACAAAATAAAGGGAAGATTGTATTTTGTGGCAAACTGTTGATGAGATTGGGCCGTGTCTGAACTAATGCCAATCACTTCCGCCCCAGCATCTTTAAAGACTTGATAACTATCTCGAAACGCGCAAGATTCCGCCGTACAGCCTGGAGTATCATCCTTGGGATAAAAGTAGAGGACAACGCATTTTTTTCCCTGGAAGTCTTTGAGGCTAACTGATTCGCCCGTTTGCGAAGTTAAGGTGAAATCAGGCGCGATATCTCCTACTTTAACGGCCATATTGGTGATAACCCTGTATGATTGGATGAAATGTTAACCTTTGTATCATAGCGCGGACAGGATGACTTGGCTATCCAAGGAGGATTTTTCTAGGACAATTTAACTGCTTCTCTAAGATTTTAACCCATAATTAACATTTTTGACATGAAAACTTTATTAATTTATCCTGAATTTCCGTCTACTTTTTGGTCGTATGAAAAAATTCTGGAATTAGTCAATCGCAAAGTATTATTACCGCCCTTGGGATTAATTACAGTTGCCGCAATTTTGCCTCAAACCTGGGAATTTAAACTTGTTGATCGCAATATTACTGCTGTTACTCAAGCCGAATGGGACTGGGCAGAATTAGTTATTCTTTCAGGAATGATTGTGCAAAAATCGGATTTTATCGCCCAAATTCAAGAAGCGAAAAGACGAGGAAAATTAGTCGCTGTTGGTGGCCCCTATCCGACTTCTGTTCCCCATGAAATTGAAACCGCCGGGGCTGATTTTATGATTTTAGATGAAGGGGAAATCACCCTACCGATGTTTGTAGAAGCCATTGAAAAAGGGGAAACTTCTGGGGTATTTCGTACAGCAGAAAAACCCAGTGTCACTTTAACACCAATTCCCCGTTACGATTTATTAGAATTAGATGCTTATGATTCCATGTCTGTGCAGTTTTCACGGGGATGTCCGTTTCAATGTGAATTTTGCGATATTATTGTGCTTTATGGTCGCAAACCCCGCACCAAAACCCCAGAACAATTGTTAAAGGAATTAGACTATCTCTATGAATTGGGATGGCGACGGTCAATCTTCATGGTGGATGATAACTTTATTGGCAATAAACGTAATGTCAAATTACTGTTAAAAGCCCTAAAAATTTGGCAAGCTGAACATCAATATCCTTTCCGGTTTAATACAGAAGCCTCCATCGATTTAGCGGATGATGCTGAATTAATGGAGTTGATGGTTGAGTGTAACTTTGATGCGGTTTTCTTGGGAATTGAAACTCCAGATACCAGTAGTTTAGAAATGACCAAAAAATATCAAAATAACCGCAGTCCGTTATTAGAAGCCGTGGATAAAATTATCCGGGCGGGGTTACGACCAATGGCGGGATTTATTCTAGGGTTTGATGGTGAAAAACCGGGTGCTGGATCTCGAATTATTGACTTTGTAGAACAATCAGCAATTCCAACGGCTTTATTTAGTATGTTACAAGCCTTACCCAATACCGCGTTATGGACTCGTTTAGAAAAAGAAGGACGGTTAATTAATCCCAAAAAGTTTGATATTAATCAAACTACCTTAATTAACTTTGTTCCCACTCGCCCCGTTGAAGAAATTGCTCAAGAATATATTGAAACCTTCTGGCAATTATATGATCCTGAACGGTATTTAGAACGCACCTATCGCTGTTTCTTGAAGTTAGGTGCACCGAAATGTCATCCTCCGGGTAAATTCCCCAGTTGGATTGATTTAAAAGCCTTAGCCATTGTGATTTGGCGACAAGGGTTTAAACGCAAAACTCGCTGGAAATTCTGGCTGTATTTATTCAGTATTATCAAACATAATCCCGCCGTCTGGGATCATTATTTAACCTTATGCGCCCATAATGAACATTTCTTAGAATATCGGCAAATTGTCAGAACTGAAATTGAACAACAGTTAGCGGAATATAAAGTCCAACAAGCTCAACTTCAAACTAAAGTTCCGGCTTAAGAGATTCGATAAAATTGATCTCCAATTTTACTAAGGGTGTGTAAGCTAGACTTATGCACCCCTTCAAAGTTGAGAAATTTATTTGAGATAAAACAATTGATGATAACCACTTTTTTTGAAAAATAAGATTTTTTTTAGATTTTCTTTAATATTTCTTTACTGTTTTATTAATTTTTTCTGAATTTGCTACATATAGCACCAAAACTTGTCAATTTTATGCTAGGTTTCATGGGAAACTTATCTGCTTTTAGACAGATATCTTAACTGGGTTGTATTCTAAGAGGTTTAATAATGCCACTGACTAAGCGATGTCTTGCCGAGTTCATGGGAACATTTTGGCTGGTTTTTGGAGGGTGTGGATCTGCTGTTTTTGCTGCTGCATTTCCATATCCAACTGATCCAACTAAAGATCTAATTAATCCCCTTGGGATTGGATTCACCGGGGTTGCATTAGCTTTTGGTTTAACCGTTTTAACGATGGCTTATGCCATTGGTCATATTTCTGGTTGCCATCTTAACCCTGCGGTTTCCTTCGGGTTATGGGCGGGTAAACGCTTCTCTGGAGGCAAAGATCTAGCACTTTATATTGGATCTCAAGTTGCGGGAGCAATTGTAGCCTCTTTAGTGCTTTATTTAATCGTCAGTGGGAAAGCCGGATTTGATGCAGTAGCCTTTAAAAGTGGTTCTAACCCATTTGCAACTAATGGATATGGAGACCATTCTCCCGGCGGTTACAACTTATTTTCAGCACTGCTGCATGAATTTGTGTTGACATTTATGTTCTTGATGGTGATTATGGGATCAACCGATCGCCGCGCACCTCAAGGATTTGCCCCCATTGCCATTGGTTTAGGATTAACCTTAATTCACCTAATCGGAATTCCGGTCACCAATGTATCTGTAAATCCAGCCCGTAGCACTGGCCCCGCATTGTTTATTGGTGGTTGGGCACTCCAACAATTATGGTTATTCTGGGTCGCTCCTATTTTAGGAGGAATTGCCGCAGCTTTAACCTATAATAGTTTATTTGGTGAATCGCCATCTGAACCCAATTCTTAATCTATCAAAGTTTTACATTTCTCCTCGTTTTGTGTTTAATAGCTTCGTTATAAATACCAGATGTTCAACCCTAAAAAGGCAGAGTAAATTGGAACACACCCAGTCGATTTAATCCCCATTTTTTGACCCCTTTTCCTAACCCCCTTTTCGATTCAGAAGAGGGGGTTAATGCTTCTTGCAGCTTATTCTTCCTCCCCCGATAGAGAATTTTGTACAGAAACAACCGGAGCAATGGAACTTAATTTCAACTCAGGATGATCCGCTTCGGCTTGACGACAATTCCAGTCATTTTTAAATAGTAAAACCGGACGATTCCAACTATCTTTAACCACAGCAGCGTTAAAAATTCGTCCCGCTTGATTTAAGACATCCCAACCTCCTGTCACCCAACGAGCCACACTATAGGGTAAAGGATCTAATGAAGTTTCGGCGCCATATTCATTTTGTAATCTAAACTGAACGACTTCAAATTGTAGTTGACCTACCGCAGCTAAAATCGGGTCACGTTTAGATTCATCGGCGGAAAACATAATTTGTACCGCCCCTTCTTCTCGCAATTCCAAAACTCCTTTATGGAATTGTTTAAACTTAGAAGGATTAGGATTTCTCAAATAGGCAAATAATTCCGGGCTAAAACAAGGAATTCCTTCATATTCTAATTTTTTGCCCATATAAATCGTATCTCCAATGGCAAAAACCCCCGGATTATTTAATCCAATCACATCCCCAGGATAGGCAATTTCAATCGATTGTCTTTCCTGAGCAAATAATTTTTGAGGACGAGAAAGCCGGATTACTTTTCCTGTGCGAGCATGATTAACCGTCATATCTTTTTCAAATTTTCCGGTACAAACTCGCACAAAAGCAACCCGATCTCGGTGCTTGGCATCCATATTGGCTTGCAGCTTAAATACAAAGCCCGTAAACTCAGGATATTCCGGTGGCATATCCCCCAATGTACTCAGGTGGGAACCGGGTTTTAAGGCATAGTCTAAGAAGGAATCTAAGAATAATTTAACCCCAAAATTGGTCATAGCACTTCCGAAGAAAACCGGGGTCATTTTTCCCGAATGAATTTCATCAAAATTCAATTCTGAACCTGCTTCTTCGATGAGTTCTAAGTCTTCTTTCAACTGATAATAAAGATCCTGATCTAAGTATTTTTCAATCCGGGGATCACCTAAATCTAAAACCGTATCTAACGCTTCTCGACTTCCGTGGGCACTGCGTTCAAATAAATGAATTTGCTGTTGACGTCGATCAAACACTCCTTTAAACCGATCACCCATGCCAATTGGCCAATTTACCGGATAGGTTTTTAACCCTAATTCTTTTTCAATTTCATCCAGTAATTCTAAGGGTTCTCGACCCGGACGATCCATTTTATTAATAAATGTAAAAATAGGCAGACCCCGCATTTTGCAGACTTCAAAAAGTTTACGAGTTTGCGGCTCTAATCCCTTAGCTGCATCTTCCAACATGACCGCGTTATCTGCTGCGGCTAAAGTGCGGTAGGTATCTTCACTAAAATCTTGGTGTCCGGGCGTATCTAGCAGATTAATCTGACAGTTGTTATACTCGAACTGCAAAACTGTTGAGGTAATCGAAATTCCCCGTTGTTGCTCCATTGCCATCCAGTCTGAGGTAGCATGACGTTGAGCCTTCCGTACCTTAACAGCACCTGCTTCGTGAATGGCGCCTCCGTAAAGGAGTAATTTTTCTGTCAGGGTCGTTTTTCCAGCATCAGGGTGAGAAATAATCGCAAAGTTACGACGTCGCTCAACCTCGGCTTGAATTTCAGTTTGAATTTCAGTTTGAATTTCTGTAGTCATTGAAACCTAAGTCGGAGATTTGCATCAAAAATATAATTATAAAGGCTAAAGGGGATTTTTGCTCAGTGCGATAGGATTGCCCAATACTGTTGAGGTTATTATCAATTATTAATCCCGTTTTCTCTCAATCTGTATTCAATATTTTATTGTATCTTTAATTGCCCATAATAAATTATAAATCGTTATGAATTTCACCTGGATGATTTCACAAAAACTGGTTGCAATGGCTTCAGGAATGCCTTCTAGTTCTTGCTTTCTTTGGCAACCTCAATTAATCGGGCTTTATCTGCTCTCAGATTCGTTAATTACACTGACTTGTTTTTTAATTTCTATCTCATTAATTTACTGGGTTCGCCAACATCAAAATTTATCTAATTCTCGTGTTTTTATTCTATTGAGTGCGTTTATTTTTGCCTGTGGACTCCCGCCATTAATGGATATTTTTACCCTGGGGTATCCGATATATTGGCTATCAGTAGGATTGAAAACCATCACGGCTATCCTTTCAATTTTTACATCCTATACCCTGATTTCTTTACTTCCTAAACTGTTAAAACTTCCCCCTTTCTCAGAACTTGAAAAAATCAACCAAGCCTTAAAAATGAGCCTGCAACATTATCAAAATTTAATGCAAGCTTGTCCCGTGGGTTTGTTTGAAACCGATGCCACGGGACATTGTTTATATGTTAATGACTATGGATGTCGAATTACAGGACAGCAACCCTCCGATGCTTTAAATCGGGGTTGGGTTGATGGTATTTATCCTGATGATCGAGCACGGTTAATTCAAGAATGGTCAAGTGCGATTCAAAATCAACAATCTTTTTCTTCAGAATATCGTTTAAACTCATTGGATCAAAGCGGAATTTGGGTATTAGGTCAAGCTGTTCCCGTGAAAGATTCCGGCGGGAAAATGACGGGATATATTGGCACAATTACGGATATTAATGATCGTAAAAAAGTAGAGGAAGATCTTCAACAATCCCAACAAATGCTGCAATTAATTATGAATACGATCCCCCAACGGATTTTTTGGAAAGATCGCAATTCCGTCTATCAAGGGTGTAATTTACAGGTGGCTTTAGATGCGGGGTTTAAATCTCCTGAAGCGTTAATTGGCAAAACAGATTACGATTTACCTTTCAGTTTAGCTGAAGTTGAAGATTATCGAAAAATTGATCAAGAAGTGATGGCAGCGAATACCCCTCGTTATCGAATTATACAAACTCTATTGAACGCTAATGGTAAACAAGGTTGGATAGAAACGAATAAGATTCCCCTGCATGATTTAGAGGGGAATGTTGTGGGAATATTAGGAACTTATGAAGATGTTACAGAACGAAAATTAGCCGAAGAATTATTAGCAGAATCAGAAGTTCGGTTTCGACAACTCGCCCAACAGGAAAAACTGATTAATCATTTAGCTAACCAAATTCGCAATTCCTTAGATTTGAAAACAATTTTAGAAACAACGGTTTTACAAGTTTGGGAATTAATGAAGGTTGATCGCTGCTATTTTTGTTGGTATCGTCGAGAAGAAACCCGATTTAATTTAGAAAGTAAAAATCCATCTCAACCTCATTCCAGTCGGGCTTATTGGGAAATTGTAACTGAAGCTAAAGATCCGGCTTTTCCGAGTATTGTTGGTCGATATTATTTAGAAGAAGTAGGCGTTTGGTCGGAGCAATATTTGGATTTAAACATGGGACGCATTGATTGTGTAGCCAATCTTCCTGATTCTCAAGAAAAATCATGTTTGCTTCAGTTTGGATTCGTTTCTGTTCTGTCTCTTCCGATTAAAACCCAAATGGGAGAAATTGGGGTTTTAGTCTGCGGAAATCATCAGGAGCCCCGATGCTGGAGTGATTCAGAAGTGGAATTATTACAGGGAGTGACGGCGCAAGTGGCGATCGCTATTAACCAAGCCCAACTCTATAACCAAACCCGTGAAGCAGCCGTATTAGCTAAAGCTCAAACTTTAGAATTAGAAACAACTTTAAAGAAATTACAACAAACTCAAGCCCATTTAATTCAAACCGAAAAAATGTCTTCTTTAGGTCAATTAGTGGCCGGAGTTGCTCATGAAATTAATAATCCCATTAATTTTATTTACGGAAATGTTACTTACGCTACTCAATATCTGGAGGATTTATTAAATTTAGTAGCCTTGTATCAACGGTATTATCCTGAACCTGTTTCACCTATTCAAGAAATGACTGAAATCGTTGATTTAGAATTTTTACAACGAGATTTTCCTAAACTTTTAAGTTCGATGAAATCGGGAGCAAATCGAATTCAACAAATTGTTTTATCGTTAAGAAATTTTTCTCGTTTAGATGAATCATCGGTGAAACAAGTAAATTTACACGAGGGTTTAGAAAATACATTATTAATTCTCCAAAATCGCTTATCAGAGGCAGGAGGAAAACAAAGGATTCAGATGATTAAACACTATGGAAATCTCCCCTTGATTAAATGTTATGCGGGTCAGATTAACCAAGTATTTATGAATTTACTCACCAATGCAATTGATGCGGTTCAGGAAAAAATATTAGAACGGAATGAACAAGTTTATTCGGATCTAAATCCACAGGATTTGGTGTTATATTCTGAGGATAATTCCTTAGATTCTTGGCAACCTACGATTACAATTACGACAGAAGTAATTCAAGATGAGAGAGTTTTGGTTCGCATTGCTGATAATGGTATGGGGATGACGGAAGCCGTTAAAAATAAATTATTTGATCCCTTCTTTACCACAAAACCAGTCGGGAAAGGAACAGGTTTAGGATTAGCCATTAGCTATCAAATTGTTGTGGAAAGACATCAGGGTCAGTTAAAGTGTTCGTCTGAAGTTAGAGAAGGATCGGAGTTTATCGTTGAAATTCCGATTCAATAGCACAAGAATTTTACTCTTGATCAAAGCTAATCCCTTCATATAGAAGTTCCATTGGAAACTCAAACTCTATGCTTTGTAACGCGATCGCCTCCCCTTTTTCATACTCATAATAATACCACGTTTTCCCTTCTCCTCGATGATAAATCTCAACAGACATAGATTCTGAATCAATTAACATATATTCTTGTAAACTCGAAATTTGGCGATAATATTTGAGTTTTTTCGTGCGATCATAACTAGCGGTACTGGGGGAAATAACCTCAACAATAACTTTAGGGTTTTGAATAAACTTACGAGATTTTAAGTCTTCAGGATCACAAGTTACGACTAAATCAGGGTAAAAATAACGACTATTTTGATTAGCCTGAACTTTCACATCTGAAACATTAACTCGACAGCCTCTTTGACGCAAATGAGGTCTAAGTGCAGTATATAAGTTGAGAGCAATGTCATTATGAGGAATACTACCCCCAGTCATCGCTAAAATTTCGCCATCAACATATTCATGGCGAAGTTCCTGTGTGGCTTCCCATTCCAGGTATGCTTCCGCCGTCATTTTTTGGGGATATTGGGGTTCAGCAATCATAACTTTTTCCTCTCTCAATCTAGGCTATTGAATGGCTATCTCCTTATAATATTAACATAGCTCACCTCAATTGTACTCAACCTTTAGGCGATCATATTATTAAGTCATTCTTCATCTATCCATTGCCAAGTATTAAACTGATAATTTATTCCCTCAATGGCTAAGGTTGCTACATAGTTTTCTGTAGTTTCAATTGTTTGTAATATCCAATTTTGAGCAATTTCTGAATTTTGGGAAATCTGCAAAATTTTCAAGGATGAACTCAGAGGCGTTTCAAGTTCAATGTCCTGTAACCCCACCAAGCCTTCTCCTGTTGCTTTTAAATAGGCTTCTTTGCACGTCCAAAGTTGAAAAAAGGCAGCATATTGTTCTTCTAAAGGTAAGGAATTTAACCATTGATATTCAGAGGAACAAAAAAACCGTTTAGCTAAAGAGAGGACTTCAATTTTACGAATATATTCAATATCTACGCCGATATTTTTATCAAGAGCGATCGCATAAATAGCTTTCCCATAAGCATGAGATAAATTAAAGTGTAGCGGTAACGGATCTTGATCTAAACTAGGTTTTCCTTTGGAACTATACTTAAATTTAATCTGTTCTGGGGAGAGGGTTAAATAGTGGCTGAGAATGATTCTTAAGGTTCCCCGTGCAATGATAAACGCCTGTTGATCTTTTTCAAATTTAAAGCGTCGCGCCCGTTTTTGTTCATCAGGAGAAAGAATAGTTTGATAAAATTGAAGATATTGAGGCGATTTCTTCAGGTTTGTTTGCCAAACATGAACGTTCTGGGAAGATAACTTAAAATCTGATAAACTTGTCGATAAATTATAATCCATTGCCATGATGAACCTTTTGATATATAGAAGAAAGGGTTGGCATGAGATAAACTATAAACAGGTATACCTTATGAGTCCATTATTAATATCGTGTCTCCTCAATCAACAACTTTCAACGCCGAAGAACTCGCTGCTTTAGACGATCAGCTTTCTAATCGTTTTATTCATCTTGATCCGTCTGGATACTTTATTATTTATCTTGAGCGAGAAGCCGGGTTAATCTGTGCCGAACACTATACCAACGCGATTAATGAAAAAGGATTAGCTGTTGATCCTGAAACGGGAGAACCTTTCCCTTGTACGGGGAGTTTGAAGCGAACACCCACGACTGTTTTCAAAGGAAGAACTGCTAAGGAATTAGGGATTAAAATTACGGAAGAAACCCAACCCTGTCCGATCAGTTGTCTGGATCATGCCTTGTATCTAGGACGGGAATTTGTGCGGGCGGAAATAGCCTTAATGTCGGGACAAAATTATATTCAAGAGTGAACTACCCACACTTCTCTACGAGTAAGTGTGGGCTTCCAACTTCGACGGGGATAGCATCTGATAGAACAGAAGTTTTACCAGATGACTTACATCCCCTCAGATTGGCAGTATCGCTAGTTCCTAACGACAAAATCCG
>CAITND010000173.1 GCA_903893625.1 uncultured Oscillatoriales cyanobacterium | reverse complement strand
TTCGTCTTCGTCTTCGTCTTCGTCTTCGTCTTCGTCTTCGTCTTCGTCTTCGTCTTCGTCTTCGTCTTCGTCTTCGTCTTCGTCTTCGTCTTCGAGTTCGTCTTCGTCTTCGAGTTCGTCTTCGTCTTCGTCTTCGAGTTCGTCTTCGTCTTCGTCTTCGAGTTCGTCTTCGTCTTCTGCGGGTGTTAAGGTTCCTTCGGGAACTAACTCAATGGTGGCGTTTTCTTCCAGCCAGGAGTAGGTTTTATCCTGAAGCAAATCTTCTGTGACAAAAGCTCTTAAGCGTTGGGGGTCAATGTCTTGACCTTCGAGTTCTTTAAGAACTTTGGTTTCTTCCGCTTGAATTTCTTCGTCAGTAACGGTTAAAGATTCCTGTTTTGCGACTTCTTTCAAGGCCAAGGAACGCTTCAAAGTATCAATCGCCTCTGGACGGGCTTGTTCCCGCAGACGAGGTACCATTTCACCCGTGAATAAGCGCTTAACATCCAGTCCCATATTGCTCAACTGCATCACCTGTTGGGTAATCAGTCGGTCAACTTCTTGGCGAATCAAGGTTTCAGGTAAATCGACTTCAATGGTTTCCACTAACGCATCCGCTAAAGCTTTACGTTTATTGGCTTTGGTCTGATCGTCTTTTTCCCCTTGAAACCGCTTTTCCAAAGACTCCCGCAGTTCTGCTAAAGTCGAAAAATCGCTGACCTCTTCGGCAAACTCATCATCTAACTCTGGCAGTTCTCTTTCTTTGAGTTCATTCAGAGTAATCGTAAAGGTGGCATCTTTCCCCGCAACATCCTCATCCCCATATTCATCGGGAAACTTCAGTTGCAAGGTTCGGGTTTCTCCAGGGTTCGTGCCAAAAAGTCCCTCGACAAAACCAGGGATAAACCGTCCTTCCTGTAATTCCACTTGGAAATTATCGCCTTTTGCACCAGGAATTTCTTCGGGTTCCGCTTCTTCAGACTCTTGGGTAAAGTACCCCTGAAAATCGACAAACGCCACATCCCCCTCTTGGGCAGGTCTGCCTTCAACGGGGATTAACGTTGCTCTTTTTTCCTGTTCCCGTTGTAATACCTGTTCCACCTGTTCGGGGTCATACTTGGCTTCTTCTGCTTGAACGGTTAAGCCTTTGTATTGACCGAGTTTCACTTCGGGCTCTACATCCACAGCCACTTGAATCATCAGGGTTTGTCCTGGTTCAAATGTCTGGAGCAGTTGATCAATATCACCCCGATGTTCAAAGCTGCCAATGGCTGGAATATTCTCTTGTTCGACAGCTTTGGGTAAATACTGGTTCATTAAATCATCCAACACAGCAGCCTTAATTCGTTCCTGGCCCAAGCGTTGAATCAGAATGTGGCGGGGTACTTTGCCTTTGCGGAACCCAGGAATATTCACCGAACGGCTCATCCTCTGAACAACTTGCTCATAAGCGTTTTTAGACATTTCCGGTGTGATTTCAATGTCCAATCCAATTTGACTTGCGGGAAGTTTTTCCTGGGTTACTTTCATAAAAAATCGTGATATTCTGAATTCAATACCCCCAACACATTTCACTCGCGGGGGAACTATAATCACCGGATGAGCAAGTTAAGATTGCTATAAGTCCAGTTGTGTACTCAATGAGTGATCGTAACTGATTATGCGCCCTTGTGTACCCGTTCGTTAGATTCTGTTCCATTTTGGTGAGAATGAGAACGGCTGAACTACAATAAATAAGGGACTTAAGCCCCCCGATCAATTAATCATAGGTGGTTATCTTCTCTTAAAGAATCCTTGTCTGTTCAGAGCAGGGAGTCTGAATACTCTAAACCTTGTGTTGGCTATAAAAATTTAGATTTATTAAAATTGCTAGTTTTTGATTACGGAGGTTACAATTTTGTCAAATTCTTATCGAGTTGCCATTTTAGGGGCGACGGGTGCTGTCGGTACGGAGTTAATCGAACTACTGGAAAGTCGAAATTTTCCAGTGGGGGAGTTAAAGTTATTAGCTTCTCCTCGTTCGGCAGGAACCTCGTTAACCTTTAAAGGGGAAACTTTACCCGTTGAGGCGGTATCGGAGGACTCCTTTCACCATGTTGATCTGGTGTTAGCGTCCGCCGGAGGATCGACCTCTAAGGTTTGGGCTGCAAAGATAGTGGCAGATGGAGCCGTTATGGTCGATAACTCCAGTGCCTTCCGTATGAACCCGGATGTGCCGTTAGTCGTCCCTGAAGTTAACCCAGAGGCCGTTAACAACCACAAAGGGATTATTGCTAACCCTAACTGCACCACGATTTTACTGACGGTGGCGGTTTGGCCGTTATATCAGGTACAACCTATTCGCCGAATGGTAGTCGCCACCTATCAATCAGCCAGTGGGGCTGGGGCTAGGGCAATGGAGGAAGTGAAGCAGCAAGCTTCAGCCATTTTGCAGGGAGAAACGCCCAAAACGGAGATTTTTCCCTACCCGTTAGCCTTTAATCTTTTCCTTCACAACACACCGATTAATGAATTAGGTTATTGTGAAGAAGAAATGAAGATGATCAACGAAACCCGCAAAATTTTTGGGGTGAATGACCTGAGAATTTCAGCAACTTGTGTGCGGGTTCCCGTATTGCGGGCCCATTCGGAAGCGGTTAACTTAGAATTTGAGCAACCCTTCAGTGTGGAAAAAGCACGGGATATCCTCAGCACGGCGCCGGGAGTGCAACTGCTGGAAGACCCACAGGCGAATTATTTCCCCATGCCCATTGATGCCAGTGGACGTGATCCGGTATTAGTGGGTCGGATTCGTCAGGATTTGTCTCATCCCTGTGGTTTAGAATTGTGGCTCTGTGGCGATCAAATCCGCAAGGGTGCAGCCTTAAATGCCGTGCAAATTGCTGAATTATTAGTGGAAAAACAACTCTTGGGTCATCGATCTTAGAAGAGGAGCAGGGGAAGCAAGGGGAGCAAGGGGAGCAAGGGGAGCAAGGGGAGCAAGGGGAGCAGGGGAAGAAATACCCGAAACCTGATACCCGACACCCGACACCCGACACCCGACACCCGCACTTCTCACCCTGCACCTGATACCCAATAGATGACTAACGCAGAACACAGGATAACTGACAAGAAGACAAATGATAAGTTTTGGACGAGTTATAACGGCGATGGTTACGCCGTTTCACGAAGACGGTAGTGTCAATTACGCAGAGGCGGAGAAGTTAGCCGCCCATCTGGTAGACCAAGGAACAGATGCCGTAGTTGTGTGCGGAACGACGGGAGAATCCCCGACCTTGACTTGGGATGAAGAATACGAGTTGTTTCAAGTTGTGCAGAAGGCGGTGTCGGGAAAAGCGAAGGTGATCGCGGGAACGGGATCGAACTGCACCCAAGAAGCCATTAATGCCACCCAAAAAACCGCTAAACTGGGATTAGATGGCACATTACAGGTTGTCCCGTATTACAATAAACCTCCTCAAGAGGGTTTGTATCGGCATTTCCAAGCGATCGCTCAGTCAACTCCCGATTTACCGATGATGCTTTACAATATTCCGGGACGCACGGGACAGAATCTCCTGCCGGAAACGGTGGCGCGTTTAGCGGAGATTCCGAATATTGTGGCGATTAAGGAAGCCAGTGGCAATTTAGAGCAAGTAAGCCAAGTTCGACGGTTGACGTCCTCTGAATTTGGGATCTATTCTGGGGATGATTCTCTGACGTTGCCCATGTTAGCTGTTGGCAGTTCTGGGGTGGTCAGTGTAGCGAGTCATTTGGTGGGAACGCAACTCCAAGAGATGATTCAAGCCTTTGAAGTGGGTCAAGTGCAAATAGCAACGGAGATCCATATCCGGTTATTTGGGTTGTTTAAAGCCTTGTTTCTGACCGCAAACCCCATCCCCGTGAAAATAGCACTCAACTTACAAGGCTGGAATGTGGGTTCAACCCGTTTACCTTTGTATGATCCAGCAGTTGAAGTCACAAACACATTAAAGGACGTGCTGGGTCAGTTAAATCTAATCTAGGTAGTCTCTCGATTTCTATTCATGAGCGGTCGTAACCCTCCCCTAAAAAACATGAACAATCAGGATCAGGGTAATCCTGAAATTCCTTAAAACCCCTAAATCCTGGCAAACTTTTCTAGGTTTCTGACAACTAAATATCAAGCAGGATGGACAGGATTTACCCCATGATTAGGATGATCCTGTAGGTTCTGGAAAATCTTAAATTCTGGAATCATTTCATTCGTAAACTATCAACAAAAAAGGAAAGAATCAGCATGATGACAAACGGTAACACCCCGATTATTAGAAAAAGAACCTCTGCTATGACTTCATCAACTTCAACTCCCGCGTTTAATTCCGGTGCCCTGAAAATTATTCCTTTAGGAGGATTACATGAAATCGGAAAGAACACCTGTGTGTTTGAATATGAAGATGAAATTGTGATTTTAGATGCCGGGTTAGCCTTTCCAACGGATGGAATGCACGGCGTTAATATTGTTTTACCCGATGTGACTTATTTGCGGGAAAATCGGGAAAAAATTAAGGGCATGATTGTCACTCATGGACATGAAGATCACATTGGCGGAATTCCCTTTCACCTCAAACAATTTGAAGTTCCTGTAATTTATGGCCCTCGGTTGGCGATGGCATTATTACAAGGAAAATTAGAAGAAGCGGGTGTTGCTGATCGGACTGAATTGCGTTCGGTTCGTCCCCGTGAAATGGTACGAATTGGGAAATATTTTCTGGTGGAATATATTCGGAATACTCACTCAATTGCTGATAGTTTTACCGTAGCAATTACAACTCCTGTGGGTGTGGTTATTCATACAGGAGATTTTAAAATTGATCATACTCCTGTGGATGGAGAATTCTTTGATTTCCAACGGTTAGCCGAATACGGAGAAAAAGGCGTTCACTGTTTATTAAGTGACTCTACAAACGCTGAAATTCCAGGGTTTACGCCCTCTGAAAGTTCCGTTTATCCCAATTTAGATCGGATTTTTGCTCAAGCTCAGGGTCGGATTTTAGTCACGACATTTGCTTCTTCTGTTCACCGCCTGAATATTATTTTAGATATTGCCCAAAAGCAGGGAAGGTTAGTATCGGTGGTGGGTCGTTCTATGTTGAACGTGATTGCTCACGCTCGAACATTAGGATATGTCAAATGTGAAGATCGGTTGTTTGTTCCTCTGAATGCCATTAGTGGGATTCCTAATGACAAATTACTGATTTTAACAACCGGATCTCAAGGGGAACCTTTATCGGCATTAACGCGAATTGCTGAAGGTGCTCATCGTCAAATTAATATTAAGCAAGGGGATACCGTTGTCTTTTCTGCTAACCCCATTCCGGGTAATACTATTGCAGTCGTCAATACCATTGATAAATTGATGATGCTGGGGGCAAATGTGATTTATGGACGGGAAAAAGGGATTCATGTTTCGGGTCATGGATGTCAAGAAGATCAGAAATTAATGTTAGCTTTAACTCGTCCGAAATTCTTTGTTCCGGTTCATGGAGAACACCGGATGTTAGTTCAACACCAAAAGACGGCCCAAAGTATGGGAATTCCTGCCGAAAATATGGTATTAATTGATAACGGTTTTGTCGTAGAATTAACGAAAGAATCGATACGAATTGCGGGTAAAGTTCAAGCCGGAATTGAACCTGTAGACTCCTCTCGTTCTGGCGTTGTTAAAGATGAAACGATGAAAGAACGGCGTCAATTAGCGGAAGAAGGTGTGGTGACAGTAGCGGCTGCGGTAGGAGTTGATGGAAAGTTATTGGCGCGACCGGAGATTCATTTAAAAGGTGTTGTCAATAGCGTTGATCAAGCGTCTATACAACAACAATTAAGCCAAACGATTGAGAATGTTTTAACAGAACGTTGGACAGAATTTGCCCGCACGTTTGGTACGGAAACAAAAGAAGTTGATTGGGAAGGGTTAAAGACTCAAATTGAACGATCAATTCAGCGTGTTTTACGTCGAGAAATTCCCAGTAACCCGTTGTTAGTGTTATTAGTACAAACTCCTGAAGAAGAACAAGAACAAGAACAAGAACAAGAACCTTCAGCAAAAGTAACGGGTCGTCGTCGTCCTCGGAGTACCGCGCGAGTCGCTTCGTAATAATTACGAATTACGAATTACGAATTAATAATTAAATTCGTAATTCGTAATTTGCAATTCGTAATTCTTTTGATTGGGGAAGGGGATCGGGGTTAATGCCATGTGATCTATATCACAATATTATGTTGATTTAGCATCTTCCGCAAGAAGCCTACACCGAACCCGTTAGGGTCGGTGTACGGTAGTTCACAACAATCACCGGATGTATCGAGATCACAAAAATTCGTGATTAAGTTCATCGGAATTAGGCGATTTATTTCACTGGGATTTGGGGGTTAATCACCGATGATTAAATTCAATCAATCAGGAGAAATCAACTTATGTCACCCTTAAATCTAGTCTTAAATTTGGAGCGAGATTTTACCACTGTTCAGGATATTACAACGGAAATTCATCATTATTTAAGAACTCCCGCCTCTATTATTGCTTCCTCATCTTATTTGCTTCAAATTGCTCTGACTGGAGACAAAAAAGTTGCGAAGTCCCCCTTAGAATATGCCATCTTGATTCAAGATGCGGCTCAATGCTTGGAGGCTAATTGTTATCGGGTCATAGAAAAGATTAATCAAACTCATTCTCATAGTCTGGCGATTAACCGAATTCGTTTATATTTGGATAAAATAATCTGTTTTTGTCAAGCAATTTTAGACAATGTAGAGACAATTTCTAATTCCAATAGCCACCATGAACTCAGTTTTGTAGAGGAAAAATTAGAACTCATCAACTTAGTTGAGGGTTTAAATCAATGGGCGATGCAGATGACGGATGTGTTAAGTTCTGAGCGATTTAATAATTATGTTCAACAGTTTGCTCAGGGTTTGTTAATGGAGTCTAGCGACAACGGTTTTGGGGAGTATCAATCTGCATGATAATAGCAACCTCTAATTTTTATCAGATCAAAAAGGGCATGGTAACACCATGTCCTTAAAAATTATATTAATATTAAACTGAATTAACCCCCCGCAACCGCCGGAACAATACTGACTTCATCGCCATCTTTCAGTTCTGTTTTTGTTCCTTCTAAGAAGCGAATATCTTCACTATTGACATAAAAATTCAAAAATCTGCGAGGTTCTCCACCATCATCACATAGACTCTTTTTAATTCCTGGACAATTGACTTCTAAGGAATCAATTAATTCAGAAACATTAGAACCTTCACACTCAAGCGTAGCTTGATTATTGGTAAATTTTTGCAGGGGTGTGGGAATTAAAACTTTAACAGCCATAGGTTCAACAAAACGATAAATTAACAATTTTGGATTAGTAGAAACGTTTTCGATAACGTCTCTACTGTTAGAATATTCTGGGTTAATTTCGGGTCTGACAACTGGAAATTTAAACTAATACTTGTTGCCATTCCAGACGGTCCAAGGTGCGAGCACGTTCAATTGCTCGTTCAAAACTTTCTAATTTCGGTTCAATGGTTAAGGGTTCACCGACATCCCCTTGCACGGCTTCTTGGGTTTTCAAGCCATTGCCTGTGATATAAACAACGGTGGTTTCTTCAGGATCAATTTTACCTGCTTCTACCAATTTTTTCAAGACCGCGATGGTAGTTCCGCCTGCGGTTTCTGTGAAAATTCCTTCGGTTTCGGCTAATAATTTCATCCCTTGGATGATTTCTTCATCGTTGACGCATTCAATATTTCCGTTTGTTTTATTAGCTAATTCAACGGCATAAACCCCATCAGCAGGATTACCAATAGCAATGGATTTAGCAATCGTATTGGGTTTAACAGGAGTAATAAAATCTCGTCCTTCTTTGAAAGCAGAAGCAACGGGAGAACAACCTTCGGCTTGAGCTCCACTGAAACGCACGGCTTTGTCTTCTACTAAACCCACTTCAACAAATTCTCGGAAGCCTTTATGAATCTTGGTGAACAGGGAACCCGAAGCAATGGGGGCGACAATGTGGTCGGGTAATTTCCAACCCAATTGTTCAATGACTTCATAACCCAGGGTTTTTGACCCTTCGGAATAGTAGGGGCGCAGGTTAATATTCACAAATCCCCAACCATGAGTATTGGCGACTTCAGAACACAGGCGGTTAACCTGATCGTAATTGCCTTTAACGGCCATTAAAATTGGGTTGTAGATTAAGGTTCCTAAGATTTTACCCGCTTCTAAATCCGCCGGGACGAACACACAACAGTCCAAGCCTGCTCTCGCAGCAATGGCGGCGGTGGAGTTGGCCAAATTTCCGGTACTGGCACAGGAAACGGTCGAAAATCCTAATTCTCTAGCGCGACTCAGAGCAACGGATACCACCCGATCTTTGAAGCTCAGGGTGGGCATATTCACAGCATCGTTTTTAATATAGAGATTCTTTAAACCCAGGCGACGGGCTAACCGTTCTGACTTGATGAGGGGGGTCATTCCGGTACCAACATCAATTACATTCTCAGTAGCGACAGGGAGGAATTTGCGATAACGCCAGATGGAGTTAGGGCCAGCTTCAATCGTAGCGCGAGTTACGGTTTGGCGGATCAGGTCATAGTTGTACTGAACTTCCAAAGGGCCAAAACACACTTCGCAAACGTGCTTGGCTTCAGGGGCGTATTCTTCGCCACACTCTTTACACTTGAGTTTGTCAAACGTGGCCCCGGTGAGCGTTAAGTTGTTGGTTGTTGCCTGAGTCATGACCTGTCCTCCACTGAAAATCCGATACTGGGATGTTGAAAATAAGGTATCACAGCTTAAAAATTGTTGTCAAGGATACCCGACTTTTTTTGTCGGGATTAAAATAGAGTGGGATTGTCCCTGGTTGAGGATTCACCGCTCCGTCTCCTGAATCCCTCTGTAGATTTAATCGGACTCCGGTGATTTATGAACCCAGGGGGTATATAGTATACAACTACTGAGAGAACTCAATTTACCTAAGATCTAAAGATGTTAGCGTAAAATACCATCTGAGAAATGTTGGCTGAGGAGTATCGGTAAAAAACAATTCTTGATATGATATCGCGTGTTATTGGTGTGGTGTGGTGTGATAAGGAGTGATCGATGCCGAGTTCTGTTGATTTCACTGGCAGGCCATTTCACTTCATTGGGATTGGTGGGATTGGAATGTCAGCCCTCGCCTACATCCTAGCGAAGCGAAAGCTACCCATTTATGGCTCTGATATTCAGCGCAGCCATATTACTCAACGATTACAAACTTTAGGCGCGCAAATTTTTTGCCGTCAAGAAGCGAGTAATTTTGAGTATGCTAGACAGTCCCTGGATGAAGAGAATACGGAACTGAAGCTATCAGTCTGTGAAAATGGAGTCAAAAATCTGTTGGCTTCCGTTGTTCAAGCGGAAGCTTTCAAGTCTAATGGACAGCCTAAATTGGGGATAGAATTGCCTCAAGTCATTTGTTCAACCGCTATTCATCCGGGGAACTTAGAGTATCAAGCCGCCCTAGAGTTAGGTTGTCCGATTTTTCATCGTTCAGATTTACTAGCTGCTCTGATTCGGGATTACCAAAGTATTGCTGTCGCTGGCACCCATGGCAAAACGACCACCAGCAGCATGATTGCGTTCATGTTACTCAACGCAGGTCTTGACCCCACGATTTTAGTTGGGGGAGAAGTTAACGCCTGGGAAGGGAATGCTCGCATGGGTCAGGGGCCTTATATGGTGGCTGAAGCCGATGAATCCGATGGTTCCCTCGTCAAAATCACGGCTCAAATTGGTGTGATTACCAATATTGAGTTAGATCATCCCGATCATTATGAAAGCCTAGAACAAGTGATCAACACCTTCAAAGTGTTTGATACTAACTGTAAAACTTTAGTTGGGTGCATCGATTGTGCAACGGTACGAGAGCAAATTCAACCCAATATCACCTACAGTTTAAACCCAGACTCAGGAGCCGATTATCAAGCCCAGAATATCGCATATCGAGCCAATGGAATTTATGCTCAGATTTGGGAACGAGGTGATTTCCTCGGAGAGCTAGAGTTACAGTTGCTAGGGCAGCATAATCTCAGCAATGCCTTAGCTGCGATTGCGGTAGGACGCCAGTTAGGTTTGGAGTTTTCCGTCATAGCCAAGGCATTAGCGGAATTTGAAGGGGCGAAACGTCGTTTCGAGCATCGAGGTTGTTACAATGACATCCTATTTGTAGACGATTACGCCCATCATCCGAGTGAAATTCGCGCCACCCTCGCCGCCGCCCGCCATCGGATGCAAGACAGTGCCTTGAATACTCAACCTCACCTTCAGCGTATTGTTGCGATCTTTCAACCCCATCGTTATAGTCGAACTCATGCCTTTTTGCAAGATTTTGCCCAGTGCTTCAGTGATGCGGATGTTGTTATCCTCACTGATATTTATAGTGCTGGAGAACCGAATCTTTGGCAAATTGAAGGGCAAAACGTAGCAGACTTGATTGCAAATTACCATCCTCAAGTGTTATATCAGCCTTCTATGGATGCCATTAAGATGGGTTTGGCTCAACTGTTGCAGCCTGGTGATTTAGCCCTATTTCTCGGTGCTGGCAACCTCAACAAAATCATTCCAGAGGTGATGGCATTTTATCAGACTTCCCCGGACACGGGTGGGATTGAGCCTTGGCGCCAAAGCGCTTAATGGATTGAGTTGATTTCAATCGGTGATTTACATCCAAGTTCTAAGGTATTCATTTCGATATGGTCATGACACTTTCTTATGACTCTCCCGGTCAAACGAACTGCCATTCCGAACGCTGCATAGCCTTACCGGAAACAGACTGTTTGATTCAATCTTTAGTTCCTTTAACCACCATGACCTCTTTTCGGGTCGGAGGGCCAGCTGAGTGGTATGTCGCGCCTAAAGGGGTAGAACAACTTCAAGAAACGCTCTTATGGGCCAATACCAAAGGATTACCCATTACCCTACTCGGTGCTGGATCAAATTTATTAATTAGCGACCGAGGATTATCAGGATTAGTAATTGCGACTCGCCACTTACGCCACGCCGAGTTTGAGCTAGAAACGGGGTTACTAACGGCTGGTGCCGGCAGTTCCCTTCCCCGTCTCGCTTGGAAAGCGGCTCATTTGGGATGGCGAGGTTTAGAGTGGGCGGTGGGAATACCAGGAAGCATTGGTGGTGCGGTGGTGATGAATGCAGGAGCGCACAAATTTTGTACCGCAGAAATATTAGTTAATACTCATGTTCTATCGAGATCTGGGGGTTTACAGGTCTTAACCCCTCAAGATTTAGCTTATCGGTATCGCACCTCGATTTTACAAGGTAGCGATCGGTTTGTGACCCAAGCCACCTTCCAGTTAGAACCGGGTCATGATCCCAAACAAGTTCTCGCTGATACGGCAGCCCATTTTAATCACCGTCGCAATAGTCAACCCTATCATCTCCCAAGTTGTGGCAGTGTTTTCCGCAACCCTGGCCCGAAAGCGGCGGGCTGGCTGATTGAACAAACGGGTTTAAAAGGCTACAGTATCGGTCAAGCTCAGGTGGCAGAACGCCATGCCAATTTCATTCTCAATTGTGGCGGTGCAACAGCGAATGATATCTTTTCGTTAATTCGTCATATTCAAGAACAGGTTGAACGGCGTTGGTCGTTTTTATTAGAACCGGAGGTTAAAATTATGGGTGAGTTCCAAGTTTGTTAACTTTCGTCTTTGATCCTATTGGGGATGATCTCTTCCCCCAGGACGCAGTTGATGAGTCAAAAAATGCTACTATAGCTTACTGGATCTACGGTTCACTTTAGTCAACATTCAAGGCGTTCTCGGCGCTACAAGAACAAACTATGACACAAGATAAACAACAAGGATTTGGTTTTGGTCTGGGCAAAATGAAGGAACTCGCTGATGCCTTCAAGAAGGCTCAACAAGTTCAGGAAGGAGCCAAAAAGCTTCAAGAAGACTTGGATCAGTTGGAAATTTCTGGGGAAGCTGGAGGAGGCTTAGTTAAGGTTTACTTGAGTGGAAACCAAGAACCCCGTCGGGTTGAAATTTCACCGGATGTTTTGGGCGAAGGTGCTGAGGTTGTCTCTGATTTGGTTCTCGTCGCCATGAAAGACGCTTATACAAACTCGACTAATACCATGCGAGAACAGATGGAAGAACTCACAGGCGGCTTGAATATACCAGGCTTAGGTTAGAGCGCTAAGGACAAAAAATAGAGGACTGAGGGGGAGAAGACGCCGAGAAGATTGTGAAATTTGCCTTCTGATTCAACCAAAGACGCAAAAGGCAGGATCTCTACGGCTTCTGACTCCTCATTTTTAATGCTAATTTTTTAACTGAATTCTTCACTTATGCCTTACAAACTGCTGTTTGTTTGCCTTGGCAATATCTGCCGTTCTCCGTCGGCGGAAAATATTATGAATCATTTAATTGATCAGGCGAATTTGAGCGATCGCATTGTTTGCGACTCCGCCGGAACATCAAGTTATCATATTGGCAGTTCCCCAGATCGACGCATGACCCAAGCGGCAAACCAACGGGGAATTAAAATGGCAGGAAAAGCCCGTCAATTTAAACGGGATGATTTTGAACAATTTGATTTAATCTTAGCAATGGATCAAGACAATTATGAGAATATTCTCTATCTTGATCCATCAGGAAAATATCGTCAGAAAGTTAAATTAATGTGTGATTTTTGTCATCAGCACACTCTGAAAGAAGTTCCCGATCCCTATTATGGTGGGCCAGAAGGATTTAATCAGGTGATTGATTTATTATTAGATTCCTGTGGGGGATTGTTAGAGTTTATTATTCAAGAGCAAGGATTAGAAACAGCAGTCAAAAATTAAAGAAATTTCTAGGATTAACAGAAAGGTAATACGGATGTCCTAACCGCCAAGCGCGGTTGCTATAAACAGGGAGAAAAATGCTTCTACTGAATATAAATTCGTTCCGCCGTTTCTTGGTCTAAGGTAGCGCGAGTTCTACCAATCTTAATAATATAGGAGGGAAATTTCTGCTCTAATTGAATATCAATTCCGGGCATAATTCCCAACGCCATTAGTTTGTGAGTTAAGGCTTGATCTTCTGTTTTTAAACACAAAATCATTCCTTTTCTCCCCGTTTTAGCCGATGATAATGCCATCATTTAAAAATTCACTCCCAATAAATTCAAAGCCAAGTTTGTACAGTAGCCAACAAAAAATGCAAAGGGAAAGATAAAGGAAGTCATTAATATCGTTGTTGTTTTTCCTCGTTCTTTCAACATCATTTGTAATTGAGCAATACAAGGTAAAAACAACGTCAAAACAATAGCAGCAATAAACAGTTGATTTCCATTAAAAATCCCCTGTCGCTGCATATCAAACAATCCAGCAGCACCATAATCTCGGCGGAAAAAGCCATATAAGAAAATAGGTGCCGCTTCTTGGGGAAGTCCTAAACTTAAGCTAATCGGTTCTAAACCTCGAACTAGGATATCAAATAATCCCGTTAATCGTCCGAACCAAATTAACACCGATGCCCAAATAAATAGCGGTAAAATTTCATAAAAATACCACTTCATTCTCACCCAAGTTTTGGTGAGAATATTTCTAAATTTAGGAATTCTTAAAGGCGGAATTTCCATATAAAAACTCGCAGGTTTTCCGGGTAGGATTTTTGAGGTTAAAAACCCCATCACCAAGAAAATAACGATTAAAAATACCGCCCAAGCGATTAATGCCATTGGTTTCTGGGATAATAATCCCACAATTACCCCCCATTGTGCCGCACAAGGAATCGCTAAAGACAGTAAAAAAGTAGCAATTAATCGTTCTCGATTGGTTTCTAAGGTGCGTGTCACCATCGTTGCCATCGTATCACAACCAAACCCCAAAACAATCGGAATTACAGACCGTCCTGATAATCCAATGGATTTAAAAACCCGATCTAACATCAGGGATAATCGAGGTAAATAACCACTATCTTCTAGGAAGGAAAACATGAAAAAGAAAGTGGCAACAACGGGTAAAACAATAGCGGTTGCATAGCGAATTCCGAGGGTAATAATCCCATAGTCATTGCCAATTAAATCCTGTATAGGTTGCCAAGGAAAAATCCAGGCTGTTACCTGATTAACAACGGGGTTAATCTGTTGTTCAAAGAAAGTTTCGATCACATCTACTAAGGTTCCTGCACCAAATTCCCCCACAAATTTGTAGATGCCATAATATAAAATGATCAGTAAAATCGGAAATCCAGTAATGGGATTAACGGTGATTTGATGGAGTTTTTCAGTGAATAGGGTTTTTTCCTGGGAAGGTTCAGAAAGAACCGTTTTTTCCAGGTTCCAAGCCTGTTCTTGACGGCTATGAGCAATGGCGATTGAGAGAGATTGTTTTAATTGATTTTGGGCTGTCGTCAGAATGATTTCTAATTCCTGATGGCGGGGTTTATCCTGTTCAAGTAATAGCCAAATATTGGGATCTTTTTGCAGGATTAATAAAGCCAAACTCCGATGGGAAATAGCATAACTATCAAGCCAATTTGGTTGGGACTCTTTAGAAAATAGAGACTCGATTCTGGAGATAGCCTTCTCGATGGGTTGCGGATAAATCACGGGATTCAACATAGTCTACAATCCTTGCTTTTAAGTGGCGTAATCCTTGGTTTAAAGCGGCAGCCATCGTGACAATGGGAATGCCTAATTTTGTTTCTAAATCCTCAGCTTCAATATCTAACCCTAATTGTTTGGCTTCATCCATCATATTGATAGCGAGTAACACGGGTAAACCCGTTTCCATCAGTTGAAATGTCAGGGGTAACATTCGACTTAAATTTTTAGCATCCACGACATGAACGACTAAATCAAACGATTCGTTCATTAATAAATCTCTGGAGACTTTTTCCTCTTCGGTAATCGGAATTAGAGAATACATTCCAGGGGTATCAACAATCGCAATCGGAGTACCACCGAGTCTTGCTTCTCCCCGTGAGACTTCTACCGTTGTCCCTGGATAGTTGGACACGGTAACATAAGTCCCTGTTAACCCGTTAAAGACTACACTTTTACCCACATTCGGCATTCCCACTAGGGCGATTTTGTGGATTTTGTCGGGTTCTGTTACGGTTTCCAGAGGTTTCTTGAGATATTTTCTCAAGAATTTTGGAAAAAAACCGGGAGAGCGACTTGAACAGTTAGAGGAACATTTGTGACATTCCATAATATTGAGTTCCAGGTGAATGAATACTTAGCTTACACCCAATTTCGTGAATTTGCTGATTTTTTTTGGGGATGGAAGTTGAACATTGGGAGCTTCCCCCCTCGCAGCTTAATGTCCATGTTGCTGCGTGAAGAAGTCCTATAGCTGAATTGCATTATATAGCCAATCTCAAAAAAAACAGATTAAGAACTGTAAACATTTTTAAGAATTATATAGAATTATTGCGATTAATCTCATAAATCGTTACAATTCGATACATAAATCTGAAAATTTAGGGGATTTAGGAGTCAATCTGCCGAGGAATCTCTGACCCCTTATTGCCATAAAATCTCAAGAAATCAAGTGATTTTTCAGGGCAAACCGAATTAACTCGGATCGATTATTACTATCGGTTTTTCTCAATAGACTACTCACATACTTTTCAACGGTTCTGGGACTCAGATGTAAGTGATCGCCAATGGAAATATTAGAAAGTCCTTCTGCTAATAAATCTAGGACTTCACGCTCTCGTTGCGTCAGACTAATCTCTAAGGCGGGTTGCGACTTGATGGCTACAGGTTCCACAGCCACATCAACAAGATCAGAAACCGTATCTGCCAGACGGACTCGCCATTCGGACTCTATTAATTGCGATCGCTCTAATAAAGCTCGAATCACCACCCCCAACTCTTCCAACTCAAAGGGTTTGGGTAAATAATTATCGCATCCGAGTTGATAGCCTCGGATACGTTCTTTGGTACTGGTGTGGGCGGTCAAAAAAATCACCGGAAGCAGACGAAAGATAGGACGAGCGCGGACTCGCTTGATTAGTTCATAGCCATCCATCTCAGGCATAGCAATATCTGTCACGATCAGGTGGGGCTGATATTGCTCCACCAAGCGCAGCGCCTCTTGACCATTCTCTGCGGCAATCACCGAATAACCGGAAATGTCCAGGTAATCACTAATCGAGAGACGAGTCCCTAAATCATCATCAACAACTAAGATTGTTAAGGGCATAGGGACTAAGGGAGGGGGAGCAGGGGGAGCAGGGGAGGTAGGGGGAGCAGGGGAGGTAGGGGGAGCAGGGGGAGCAGGGGAGGCAGGGGGAGCGTCCTTGCTCGTTAACAGTCAACAGTCAACAATCAATAGTCAACAGTCAACACTCAAAAATTAACACTCAAAAATTAACTATAGCTTGCCATTAAGCTGCCGGGTTTTCCTAGATCTCCTTCTAAAAATACGCCTCGTTGATTGGCGGCTAAATGTCGCAGAATTTTATAAATGACTTCAATTTGATCAGGAACTCCTGCCTGTTCAGCTAAGGTTTTTAGGGAGAGGGGTTGACCTGCATCTTGGAGGACTTGAATAATTTTTCGTTGTAAGTCCAGAACTTCTGCGGCTGCTTTTTTACCTGCTTCGACACCGGGTTGATGGTAAGCGTTAATATTAACTAACGAGGCATATAAACCCACCGCCCGGTCATACAAAGCAATTAACGCGCCTACGATTTGCGGGTTAACTTCAGGAACCGTAATCGTAATTGAATCCCGATGATTTTCATACAATGCTTGTCGAGTTCCGAGTAAAAATCCTGATAAATAATCCCCGGATGTTACCCCAGGTTCGACTTCAAAAGAGGAGACGGATCGATCTTTTAACACTTCAATTAACGTCGCAAAAAAGTTAGGAACTCCTTCGCGTAATTGTTGAACATAGGCGTGTTGATCCGTCGATCCTTTATTGCCATAAACCGCAATTCCTTGATAGACAAGATTGCCATCGAGGTCTTTTTCTTTCCCCAAGGATTCCATAACTAACTGTTGTAAATAGCGACTAAACAACAGCAAACTATCCTTGTAAGGCAAAATCACCATATCTTTTTCGCCCTTACCATTTCCGGCATAATACCAAGCCAAAGCTAATAACGCAGCTGGATTAGTTTTAACCTCCGGTTTGCGGGTGGCGATGTCCATCGCTTTAGCCCCGGCTAACATCCCCCGAATATCAATGCCTTGTAAGGCTGCTGGTAATAGCCCCACAGCCGATAGTTCCGAAGTCCGTCCCCCCACCCAATCCGCCATCGGAAAGGTCGTTAACCAGCCTTCAGCATGGGCTTGTTGATCGAGTTTACTGCCAACTCCGGTAACAGCTACGGCTTGTTTGGCAAAGTCTAAATTTTGGGCAGAAAAGGCATTTTGTACCTCGATCATGCCGTTACGAGGTTCTGGAGTGCCACCGGATTTGGAAATTACCAGCACCAGGGTACTATTGAGGCGAGCGCCAATTTTAGCTAAAACCCGATCAATTCCTTTAGGATCACTGTTATCAATAAAATGGATATTCAGGGCGGGATGTTCTGAGGCTAAGGCTTCCGCCACGAACTGTGGCCCTAAAGCCGATCCCCCGATACCAATTGATAAAATATCCGTGAATTTTGGAGTTTGAGGCGGTTTAACTTCCCCTTGATGAACCTTTTGAGTAAACGCCTCGATTTTTTCTAAGGTTTCGACAATTTCTCGTTTGAGGCCCGATGTCGGGGCGAGATCGGGGTCACGCAACCAATAATGACCCACCATGCGGTTTTCATCCGGGTTAGCGATCGCCCCTTGTTCTAAAGCGTCCATGGCTTTAAAAGCGTGATCAAACTTGGGCAATAAGGATGCAACAAACTCATCGTCGAATCGCATTCGACTGATATCCAGGTACAGTCCTAAGCCGTCATGATAGTATAGCCAATTTTGGTAGCGTTGCCAGAGTGCAGTGGCATCCATAGTCTTACATTCCGCTATATTAATTTTTAGCTTAATTGATAACTGATTCAGATTAACTCTTTTTCGGTTAACGATTAACAGTTAAGCCTGACGGCTTGATAAACTAGACTGAAATTCCCTTGTGACCGGATCTGCAACTATGGCCAAAATTTTAGTGATCGCCAATGGTAAAGGTGGGGTGGGCAAAACCACAACCGCGATTAACCTGGCTGCGATTCTTGCCAATAACTTTAGCACGCTGTTAGTTGATACAGACCCCCAGGGTTCAGCTTGCTGGTGGGCGGAACAGGGCCAAGGGGAGGATATGCCCTTTGAGCATTCTTCTGAAACTGACCCCAGTTTGTTGTCTCGATTGAAGCAGGTGCAGGACTATGAGTTAGTAGTCGTGGACACCCCTCCGGCGTTAAAATCCGATGCGTTATTGGCCGTTGTGCAAGTGGCCGATTATTTGGTGTTACCGACGCAAGCAGCGCCAATGGATTTAGTGGCATTAATTGAAACGGTGAAATCAACAATTACCCCGTCAAAAGTTGCCCATAAAGTGTTAATGACTAAGGTAGATCCCCGCAGTTTAGGGGATGCCTTTGAAGCCCAAAAATCCTTACAAGAAGCGGGTATTCCCGTGTTTAAAAATATTATTCGCGCTTATAAAGCTCACGAACGTTGTCCCTTAGAAGGGGTGCCGATTATTCAAGCGAAAAGTCATAATGCTAGAGAAGCGGCTTCGGATTATCGACGAGTTGCAGTGGAATTATTGAGGAATTTATAGGGGAAATATTAATCAATTTTTTCTGAAAATTAATTAAATTTGCTAGAGTTAGCAACTGCTAACTGGGTTAAATTTAGGGATTTGGCTGGTTTGGATCTCCCGTACTGGCAGTAATTAGATTAAGCAGAAAATCAGACAGGGGCTGAACTAATTGATCAGTTTGGGATTTTAAAATATCCCGATACATAGAAGCAGTATGTCTGAGAGCATTTCCTAGCAGGGCTGTTTTGTATTCATTTTTAGTAACCGTATTAAACACAAGGACATCAGATTGCGCTGCCATCAAAAATTGCTCAAAAACAAATTCTTCATTTTTTTTGATTTGTTCTTGGGTGGCAACAAACTCATTATGAAAATTGGGATAATAATCACACAATTCAAGATAACCCATTTGTAATTGTTCCTTGAATATGGTTTGACGGACAATTATTCTGATGCCTTTAAGCTCTTTCCACAAATAATCTCTCGTCTTCATCACATCAAAATCTTCCGCTAAAATTTCACTAGCTTTGATAAAACAAGACTGAATATCTTCGTAATATAATAAATAAAGCTCTATCAAACGCTGGAGTTGAGCTAGAGTTTTAGCAGCAGCACTTCTGATTTTAAATTTGGCTGCCCTATTAGCTTCTTCTAGTTGTCCTTCTAAATCTTGAATTTTCAGATTAGCTTGATCTAACAATAACTCTAGTTCTTGAACTTTTTGATAGAGATTAGGAGGGTCACTAGAATTTTGAACGAGGTTTATTTTTTCGGGTTGACGACGTTGCCATTCCTGATCAAATTGTTGCAGGTTCAATTCTTTATTTTTTCGATCATGCCAAAGCTTAAGGGTAAAATGCCAGTGTTCTGATCCTCTTTTATTGATCCGATGATCTTCCAAAATCCCTAAAAAATCTTCAAGGCTTTCAAGTGCTTCTTTTACTTGTTCTTCGGTTAACTGACAGCCGGGGACTGAAGTTGTTAATGCTTGAAGGCATCTTACGTTGGTCTGGACAATCAGCCAGTTCTCTGTTTGCCAATTAACCTTAATTTCGAGATGTTCTTCGCTCTCCAGTTCGTTATTTGCGTAAGCCAGAATTACTGCTAGAAGGGATTTTGTTTGAGTTTTAGCCAGTTGGTCATAGCTAGTTCTTGGCATTGATAACCTCTCAAAATTTTCAATTGCGTTGATCAAGTTACCTGTTGGTCTTAAATATTAGCTAGATGCACTACTAACGTCGATAATAGTTCTATCATAGTTCAGAATTCTGTGAGTTCAGCAATTTTCAAGGCTAACTGTTGAAAATCTTTACTTTATTGATATTAGACAACCAAAATGATAAAATTTCAAATAAATTTTACGAGAACTTTAAAATGACTCAAAGCTTGCGTGTTGTTGCCCGTGTTGTGGCGTTACCGGATAAAGTAGAAGCGTTAAAAGCTATATTAATTTTTAGCTTAAGGGATAACTGATTCAGATTAACTCTTTTTCGGTTAACGATTAACGGTTAAGCCTGACGGCTTGATAAACTAGACTGAAATTCCCTTGTGACCGGATCTGCAACTATGGATTTAGTAGCATTAATTGAAACGGTGAAATCAACCATTACCCCCTCAGAGGAGAATAAATTATGCTCCAAATTACCTTAACCCCCGAACAAGAACAATTTTTACAAGCCCAACTCAAAACTGGAAAATACAATAACCCCCAAGAGGTAATTTCTAAAGCCTTTAAGCTGTTAGAAAAAGAGGAGAAAACCGAATTGCTTGCCAATATTCCAGGCAGCGCATCAGCTAAAAAGCTCCTGACAGAAAAGATTAAAGAGTTTAGGGATAACCTAGAAAACACTCAAAACCAACCTCTAAACCCTGAACAAGAAAAATTGAGTCGAGAAGTAAAAGAGCTATTCGATAAAACTCAATCTATACCTGGTATTGGAGATATAACCGAGGAGGAAATAGTCGCAGAAATAGAAGCCTATAGGGGAGGAGAATGAAAATAATTGTTGATACCAACATTTTAATCTCTGCTGTTTTAAAGGGGAAAAATGCAAGGGATGTCATTCAATTCATTATTGACCAATCCAACTTTGATTGGATAGTTTCTCAAGAAATTTTAGAGGAATATCGGGAGGTTCTAAAGCGACCTAAGTTTAAAATCCCAAATGAAACTAGAAATCAATGGCTTAATAAAATTGAAACGATTCCTCAATTAGTTGAAGTTAAGGTGAAAATTAATTTTCCTAGAGATCCTAAAGATGCTAAGTTTTTGGCTTTAGCAATAGCGAGTCAAGCCGATTTTTTGATAACAGGAGATAAGGACTTTGATGAGGTAAAAGAAATCGCAAAAACGGTGATTATTTCTGTGTCTTTTTTTAAGGATATATTTATCAATAACGATGTGAGTAATTAAGACAGTTTTGTTGGAAAAACTTTAGGTAAAACCCCGATCTTAAAATCCGTGTAAATCCCCTTAATCCGTTAAATCCGTGTTCGGAATTTGTGTAAGTTCAGCTTAATTATAAGATTTTTTTGATATTATCTAATCATAGATTGACAAAATTTTACGAGAACTTTAAAATGACTCAAATCTTGCGTGTTGTTAAACTATCGGTTTTTGACCGTAATTCAATCACAAAATCTGGACAAATAGGAGGAAATTGTTCTCTTGCTTCAGGTGTTAAATTTTGCCATCGTTGTCGTTGTATCCAGGACGCATCGGGAGAACGATTTGCGCCATTAGGGAGTTTAAAACAGGTAGAAGAATCAAAGGTAACTCCGGTTTTATCTTGTTGACTCCAGGTTTCTAACTGAAACAAAATAGAAACATTTCTTCGTCCTGTTTCTCCTCCCGTTGGTGGCATAATTATTAAAACTCCATCAGCAGTTTTTTCAAATTGCAAATCTCTATTTTCAATACAAAGTTCAAAAAATTGTTCATCGGTTAAAGTGTGAACAGAGGGTAAATTGAGAGTTAATCTTTCTACCATAAAAGTTACTCTTTTTAGGACTATTAAAAGATGATTTAATTATAACTGTTTTTAATAGAATTACCAATAGCATTACAAACAACTCCCCAAATTCCTGATAAAATGAGCCAACTGTAGGTATTTACTCTAAAATCAAATAAGGTGACATCAAAGCAGTTAAACAAAATTAACGCTAAAAAGGTGATTAAATAGCTATAATAAATTAATCGGTCTGAAGGGTGAGTTAAGCTATTTTTAAATAACAAAAATCCTTGAGTTAATATGATACCCACAATCAGCATAAAAAATAGTGTTGAAGGGATACCCATTTCAGCAAACATCATTAAAAATAAATTATGGGGATGACCTAACCAAACGTTCATTTTAGCTTCATATAAGGGCGTAAAATTTCTTAATCCCCATCCAGTTAATGGACGAGTTTGGGCTAAATTTAAAGCAAATTTCCATTGGGTAATTCTTAGGGTTTCTACGGGACGGACAAAATTTTGATCGGTAATTCTTTGCCAAAAATAAGCGGGGATAATCATTCTTAATCCTTCTCGAAGGGGAGATGGTGCAAAAGCTGACCCGAAAACGGCCGTTACTCCTGTACTAACTAATAAAATTAACCGCCACCATCCTAAATATAAAGCATAGGCTAAACTTGATAAAACTGCTAATCCCCAAGCATTGCGAGAGTTAGTTAAAATTAAGTCAATTCCGGTTAATAATAGGGTAAAAACTAATAGCGTTATTCTTAAGTTATAATTATGAATAGGAGAGATTGATATTTGAGATTTATTTTGCCATTCTTCAATCAATATTCCTAGCGTTAACGTAAAAATAATCACTAAATAGGCTGCAAAAATATTAGCATACATAAAGACCGACGACATTCGACCCACTGGATTCCCATTCAGTTGTAAACTCCAGCCTAAAATACTCTGTAAAATATCAATTCCCGACCATCCTAAATACTGTTGTCCTAAACCTAAAATTCCCACAGGAATAGCAGGAAGAATCATTAACCACGATAACCACCGCAGTTGACTAGGGGTTTGGATAATTTCACTTAACCCCGCAAACATAATAAAATAGGGAATAAAATTATTTAAACCGATTAAAGATTCAATGGAATTATCTGCTAAAATAGAAATAATAACTAATAAAAGACTTAAAATAGCTAACCCTTGATTAACGGGGTTTTTCCGAATCGATTTAAACTGACGTTGATAACTGAGAATCATTCCCAAAAAAATAGAAATGCTGCCAAATATTGGTAAAATAGGTAATAAAAATACCCCCCATTGTAAACAATTCCAAGGTAACTGTAACCGTCGTTCTAGGTGGGGTAAAAGTATTGATTGCATGGGTTAAAATCGGTCAAAAAACCTTAAATCAGTATTAAGAATAAGCCCAATCTGAACGAGTTAAACGAATTTGTGCTAAAGTAAAGATAGAGGGAATAATCCGGGCATAATTAGTAGAAATTGCCCGCCATCCTAAGTCAGCAATTAACCACGTCCATAACAACGGCCCCAAGAAGGAAAATACACTGCGAGTTAACCCATATCTTGCCGCAGTAACGGCCATTCCTCTATTTGCGGTTTGAATAGCAACATAATTTTGAAATTGGGTGGCTGCGGTGGCACTTCCAATAACTAAGGCTTCTTTTGCAACTTGATATTTAGCAAAATGTAAAGCAAATTGACGGGCAATTTGTCCTAAAATCATCGGTCTAATTACAGAATTAACTGCAACTAAACTTCCCGCTTTAAATAACCACCCTAACGGATCTTTTTGGGCAGAAATCGGTAACGGTTTTAACGGTCTAGTTTCTGTTAAAGCTTTCTGAACTTTTTGAGTTAATGCAGCCTGTTCTGACTGAGGTAAACGTTTCCAAGCTTGACCTAAAAGATGTAAAAAAACTTCTGCTTCTAAATCAGGAGTTGACAGGTTTTTTGAATAGGGAATTTTCAAATAGTGGCAAACTTGAATTAATACTTGGCGGTAAGTCACCTGTTGAGTTTTTCTTCGCAATACCGTCACCCCATCGGCGGCGAGATAGCGAAAACGCTGCTCTAAGGCATCTAACCACGCTTCCCGGTCTCGACTTTGAACATCTATAGGCGTAGGTGTCTGCACATAGTCTAAAGGGTTCAAACCCCGACTAAACAAGAGTTCTGTTAACTGTTCTAACTCATCTTCTGTTGCCAGTTCCAATGCGGATCTTAGTTCGTCCAACGTTGATATCCTCCTAAATTCGGAGTGTTTCTCTGCCCTATTTTACTACTATTTGGGAAAATCTGTTATCCCTGATCAGTAAATCCTGTTTTGTTAACAATTGATCATCAGATCCCCTGAAATTTATCATTATTCTTTTTGCTCAACGGGTTTAACTGTTACATTTAATTGTAAACCCATTGCATTAAGCCAGGAAATAAATGTATAAATTTCTTCACCTTTACTTTGAGATAACATCTGATCTAGCTTTTTATAAAGTTGATGAGCTTCTTCGGTTAACTGATGATTTTGTAAATACGCATCAACAATATCTTTAAATGCAGCCTGAAGTAATTCGGGTTCAGGTTGATTATCTTCAATCTCTAAGATCACTTCTAAATAGCCCGCAGCACTAATTGGGTCTTTGAGAGAAGAAATCAAATATTCGTGATAGTTTTTACTTGTGGAAACTTTCAGTTTGTTCATAATTTCTCCAGTATTTTTGAGCTTTTTTAATATCTTCTTTTTGAGAACTTTTATCACCCCGCTAAGTAACTATTTTTTAGTAATATTAACACGGGGAAGTCGATGTTTAAATCCACAAAGAATTTCCCATGAAATTGTACCTAATGTATTCGCCCAATCATCGGCTGAAATCGAATATTCTCCATCTTTACCTAATAATGTGACGACTTCTCCTACTTGTAAATCAGAAATATCACTCACATCCAACATAATTTGATCCATTGTAATATTGCCAATTTGAGGAACCAATTGACCCCGAATTAACACTTTAATTTTATTAGAAAGATTCCGAGGAATTCCATCTGCATAGCCAATTCCTACCACCGCAATACGGGTTTGTTTTTTTGCAATAAATTGATAGCCATAACTGACCCCAGTTCCAGCTTCAATGGTTTTCACTTGCGTTACTCTGGCTTTAATTTGCATCCCCGGTTTTAAAGGGACAGCAGATTCTAAATGTGGGGCAGGATAAAGACCATAAAGACCTAACCCAATTCGCACCAGATCATAATGTAAATTTGGATCTGCTAAAGTTGCCGCCGAATTAGCAATATGCAATAAAGGGAATTTCAGATCAGAATCAGATTGCCAATGATCCCGAATCTCATTAATTACATTTTCAAAGCGATAATGTTGTTGTCGCATCACCGTTGGGTCAGGACTATCTGCCGTTGCAAAATGAGAATAAATTCCCGCTAATTCTAAATTCGGTAATCGTTGAACTAATTGGAAAAATTCTAACCCTTGTTGCCAAGGAGTTCCTAACCGTGACATTCCCGTATCAATCTTAATTTGAACCGCTAAAGATTGATTAAATTTATTTAGAGTTTCTGAAAATAATAACGCCTGTTGCGGTGTACATAAGGTCGGTTGCAGTTGCCAATGGGCGATCGCCTGCACTTCCTCCGCCGTATGTACCGCCCCTAATAGTAAAATCGGTTTTTTGATTCCCGCCTCTCGCAATTCTATCCCTTCGGGAAGGGTCGCTACGGCCAACCACTCCGCCCCCGCCTGACAAACGGTTTTTGCAACCGAAACCGCCCCATGTCCATATCCGTCCGCTTTCACAACCGCCATTAAGCTAGTTTTGGGGGATAATAACCGTTTAATCTGGCGAACATTTTCCGCGATCGCCTCTAAATCTACTTCCACCCACGCCCGTTGACGAATCCCAACCTCTATCTCTGAATTCAGCAACGACGAATTGAAGTATTGATTCGTCGTGTTACCCAGAGAAATCGATTTTCCGATCACCATATTTTCATTCACTCCTCAACCCCAAAAAAAATTCACAACCATTGGTTAACAATGATGGCTTACCAGTTATTTACAGCTTTCTAATTCCTTGTCAACCGTCCGCAATCCTTTGGTAAGCAGACAGGCTCAGGAGACGGCTAATGGATGACTGGTGAGTGTCTTTTTGCGGTTTAACCCCTGAAGACGTTAAGCTGTGTTAATATCGGTCAAATCTTATAGCACAATCCAGCCAATGGGTAATGTTTTAGTATTGAATGCCTCCTATGAGCCACTTAATATTACGACTTGGCGACGGGCGGTTATCTTGTTACTCAAAGAAAAAGCTGAACAGGTTGAGCATAATGGAAAATACATTTTCCCCGATTTTCCATTCCCAACCGTCATCAGGCTTCGCCACTATGTTCGGGTTCCTTATAAAGACATTCCACTAACCCGAAGGAATATATTGCACCGGGATAGCCATTCCTGTCAATACTGTGGTTACGCCGGAGATGATTTAACCCTAGATCACGTCATTCCCCGTTCTCGCGGGGGCGGTGATACCTGGGAAAATCTGGTTTCGGCTTGTGTCCAGTGTAATGTCAAAAAGGGCAGTCGCACGCCCAAAGAGGCAGGGATGACTTTGCGGATACCACCGCGTAAACCCTACAGCAGCCTCTATTTTGAAGTGACCAAGCACGTTAAGAGCGGCCTGAACAAAGAGTGGCAAAAATATGTCATTGGTCTTTAAACCCTTGTCCTTTAACAGACAGGGGTTTCTTGTTGACCGTTGACGGTTGGCTGTTGACTGTTGACGGTTGACCGTTCACTTCTATTTTCAAAAAATTTTTTTATGACTGACTTATACTTAATCCGTCATGGCATTGCCGCAGAACGGGGAACTTATGAAAATGATGATGAACGTCCTTTAACGAAAGAAGGCGATCGCAAAACCCGCCAAGTTGCAAGTTGTCTGAAAAAACTAGAATTGCAATTTGATCTGATTCTAACCAGTCCCCTAACTCGCGCCCGTCAAACCGCAGATATTCTCAAAGCTGCGGGATTATCATCTCAACGTTCAGAATTGGCAGCCTTAGCCCCCGATGGCCATATCCAAGATTGGATTATTTGGTACAATACCTGGAGTTCAACTGAGGGTAAAAGTTTAGCCTTAGTTGGACATCAACCGGATTTAGGCAACTGGGCAGAATTGTTAATTTGGGGAACAGTCAAAGAATCCTTAATTGTCAAAAAAGCCGGGATTATTGGAATTACTCTCCCCGCCACAGATTCCCCCCTGGGTAACAGTCAACTATTCTGGCTAACCCCTCCTAAATTTTTGTTAGGTTGAGGTTGGGGGAGAAGAGGAGCAGGGGGAGCAGGGGGAGCAGGGGGAGCAGGGGGAGCA
>CAITND010000172.1 GCA_903893625.1 uncultured Oscillatoriales cyanobacterium | reverse complement strand
CAAACTTTTTTGCTGACGCAGTAAAGTTTTTAATTCTTCTGATGTTAAATCAATTCTTTCTTGATAGTTAACTTTCATATTGATTCTATATTGATTTCTTAGTTAAGCTATTGTAGCATGAATTTTCGGAAATGGTATAACTTAATATTTTATGTCTATGTAGTCACAGTTTTATTGACTCATTATTCTACTTAGCAGTCTAAGTTGCAGACTAGGTAGTCTTTGACTTAAGTTCTACTAAAGCTATTGCTTCTATAACATCGGTAGAATATAGTATTGAGCCACCTCAAGGTGAATAAGGTGGTCATTACCTACTTTTCAACGGGATTATTTGAAACGTTGTAAAGGAACAGTTTTCGGATCAAGAATTTTAGGACTGAGACTGGCAAATTTAATCGCTAAAGACATTTTATCTTTATTTGAGAAAACGTGCGTTACTTCTCCAATACCAAAGGTACGATGAAAGACTTTATCCCCAACTTTCCAGTCTTTAACATCCGATTCTAACTTAACATTTTGTGCGAGTTGTTTAGTCTCCGTCGGTGATTTTGACTCTTTTTTAATTCCCTTATTTTTAGTTGTTTTGGGTTGAATGGGAGGAATATAACTATGAATTAATCCTTCTGGTAATTCCTGCAAAAACATTGAGGGGATACAGGATTCTAAAGTCCCCCATAAACGCCGTTGACAAGCATGGGTTAAGAATAACTGTTCTTGGGCGCGAGTAATTCCCACATAACATAAACGCCGTTCTTCTTCAATGGATAAGGGGTCATTTAAACTGCGATAATTGGGGAAAAGACCCTGTTCTAAACCGACTAAAAACACAATCGGAAATTCTAAACCTTTTGCCGCATGAAGGGTTAATAAGGAAACCGCTTTTTGTCCTTCTTGTAAATTGTCTAAATCGGAAGCAAGGGAAGCACTAGCTAAAAATCCTCCCAAGGTATTATCCTCATATTCTTCTTGAAATTGCGATACCGCATTCGTCAATTCCTTAATATTTTCTAAGCGGTTTTCTGCTTCGTCCGTTCCTTCTTTTTTCAAGTCTTGAATATAGCCTGCATCTTCTAAAATGCCTTCTAAAATTTGCAATGCAGAATGGTCTTCTATCCGTTCTTGCCAATTTTTAATCGTTTGGGCAAATTGATTCACTGATTTTGCTGAACGTCCGGCTATGGTATTAACAGAATCTTCATCACTCAACACTTCCCATAACGGTATTCCTAACTGTTGAGACGCATTCATTAACCCATCAATAGTGGTTTTGCCAATACCCCGACGGGGAACATTAATAATTCTCAGCAAACTCAGACTATCGGCGGGGTTAGCAACAACTCGTAAATAAGATATGGAATCTTTGATTTCTTTGCGGTCATAGAACCTTAATCCCCCAACAACGGTATAGGGAATATTATTTCTTAATAACACATCTTCTAAGGCGCGAGATTGTGCGTTGGTTCGATATAAAATCGCAAAAGCCCCATAATCTAATTCAGGATTTTGTTGACTAATTCCCTGAATTTGTGATAAAATGAAGTTAGCTTCATCAATTTCATCATCAGCCTTATAACAATAAATCGGTTGCCCTTCTCCTCTGGTGGGACGCAGAATTTTATCAATGCGTTCTGTGTTTTGTTGAATTAGATGATTAGCGACTTGGAGAATATTTTCCCGTGAGCGATAATTGTCCTCTAATTTAATCATTGTCCGGGTATCGTCATCGGGTAAGCGATCGCCAAAATCCTGTTGAAATTCTAACAATATTTTATAGTCTGCCATCCGAAACGAATAAATTGACTGATCCACATCTCCCACAACAAAAATAGAGCGGTTTTGCCAATTTTTAATGGTTCTAGGGTTTTCGCCATTGGTAACTAATAATCGAATTAAGTTATATTGGGTGCGGTTGGTATCTTGATATTCGTCTACTAAAATATGACAAAACTTTTGATGCCAATAAGCTAAAACCTGTTCATTTTGACTGAGTAAATCAACGGTAACTCGGATTAAATCATCAAAATCTAAGGCATTATTCGCGGCTAACTGGGATTGATATAAACCATAAACCTCTGATACCACTCGCCCATAATAATCAGGATTCTCTCTAGCATATTGTTGAGGAGAAAACCCTAAGTTTTTAGCATTACTAATCGAATATCTAATTTTTTTAGGCTCAAATTTTTTATCATCTAAATTCATATCTTTGAGAACAATATGCTTAACCAATTTTTGAGCATCATCCTCATCAAAGATTGAGAAATTCTTATCCCACTTTCTCCCACTTTCGTCTTGATATTTATTAATATCATATCTCAAAATTCGAGCGCACAAACTATGGAACGTTCCCATCCAAAGATGTTTAGTAATACTGCGATAAACCTTTGATTTCAAGCGGGTTTGTTCATCGGAGGCTAAAGCTGACAAGGGTTTTCCAAATTCGAGTTCCGCTTGTTGTTGAGCAAAAATTAACTCAACCCGTTCTTTAATTTCCCTGGCGGCTTTATTGGTAAATGTGACTGCTAAAATATTTTCAGGATGAACTCGATGGCTGCGGATTAAATTAGCGATACGATAGGTTAACGCCCGTGTTTTACCCGAACCCGCCCCCGCTACCACCAGCATCGGGCCGCAAAAATGTTCAACCGCTTGACGTTGGCAAGCATTCAAATGACTAAGGAAATCAATAGTTTGAGTCATGGCTACAAAAACACGGGAATTCAACAATCTCTATTCTATTGTAGGATGCCCGTAGGGGCGAGGTCTCCTCGCCCACTCCTACCCCACAAATTTAACAATTATTTAATTTTTCTATTAATCATCAAGATTTATATTACAAAATTCCCCTACCATTTTGATTAAATTCTATCACCGTTTTTTCCGATAATTCATGGGTAGTCATGGCGGTTAAAATTTCTAACGGTAATGTTAAATGATAAGCTCCTGCTTCCAAGGTTGCTGCTGCTTCTTTGGGGGATTTAAGACTTGCCGCTAATATTTTTGTAGGACTTCCTGCTAATATATTTGACATCTCTTTAACTAATGCAATTCCATCTCCTAATAATCGGGTAGCACGATTAACATAAGCGATCGCATATTTAGCTCCTGCTTCCATAGCAACAGCAGCTTGAGCAGCACTATAAATAGCAGTAACAGAACAGGGAATTTCTGGAGATAAATTAGCAACAACTTGAAATCCAATGGTTGTGGCTGGAATCTTCAAAACCGTTTGTTCTCCTAATAGTTCAAAGGCTTTTTTTCCTTCTGTTACCATTCCCTGAAAATCCGAGGCCATTAATTGATAATAAATTTCTCCTGAAATTAATTTTTTTAACTGAGTTAACGTTTCTTCTGGGGATAATTCACTTTTTGCCAATAGAGTCGGGTTAGTAGTAATCCCTTTTACCCATCCCCACTCTTTAACAATTTGTGCTTCAGAAATAATTGCAGAATCCAAATATAAAGCCATAATTTTAATCGTGTTGACTATTGACTGTTGACTGTAATCATTTATCAGTAAAGAAGTGGACAGTTAATAGACTCTTACACTGATAACTGATAACTGATAACCGATAACTGATTAAGACATTCCTTCAAAGGGGCCTAAAAAGGTGGGTTTAGGACGAATAATATGGAGTTCTAGGATAGCTTTTATTACGGCTAAAACTTCCCGTTGAGTATAAAATCTCATGGAATCATCCTTAAATTTTCCCCAGTCCGGTGTTCCTAGACCCACTGATTCTATCCCTAATTGGTTACAGGTGTAAACCGCACGGGGAAGATGATATTTTTGGGTAATTAAAACCGCCCTTTCTACTCCAAAAATAGCTTTTGCACGATAACAACTTTCATAGGTACTAAATCCCGCATAATCTAATTTAATATCTTTAGTTGGAACTCCTAAACGTTCTGCATATTGCTGCATTGCTACGACCTCATTATATTCAGGAGTGCCATTATCTCCCGTCATTAATATTTTGTGAACTCGTCCTAAACGATATAATTCCACTGCTCCTTCTACCCGATCTGCTAACATCGGTGTCGGGGTTCCATCAGCCCAAACTCCCGCCCCAAATACAATTGCAACGGGTTCATTGGGAACTTTTTCAACTTGAAAATATCGACGTTTATTCGTAACTGTTTTAATATAAACTGTCAAAAGGAATGGGGTTAATATTGTTCCCAAAGCAATTAATAAACATAGAAAACGCCAGTGCAACACAAACCATTTAGGCATAAAATTGAAGCTGACCGTAGCAGGGAAAAAGTTTGACTCAAAAATAGGGTATCAGGTTTTTGGCAATTCTGACTTTAAAGGCGAACCCAATTGCGTCAGATTTAAAACATAACCACCTGTCACCAGATAAACACAGTTGGCGATCGCCCCTAAATGACGAACTAACGCTCCTAAGCGATCGCGGAAGCTTCGACCCATAGGATAAGCGGGAACAATTCCCCATCCCGTTTCTTCTGCAACTAAAATGATATTTCCTGGGATTTGATCCAAGGTTTGTAATAATTGATCTTGAGTATTTTCCCAGGTGATTTCATCTTGATCCAGAAGATTAGCTAACCACGTTCCTAATGAATCTACAAGGATACAATTATCTTGACAGGATAGAGTTTGTAATGTTGTCGTTAATTCTACAGGAATTTCTAAAATTTTCCAGTCTATCGGACGGCGTTTTTGATGTTTTTGAAGTCGAATTTCCCACTCCTGATCCGTTGGATCACGTTGAGATGTCGCAATATAAATAACTTGTTTTTTAGACTGTATTGCTAAGGTTTCCGCCCATTCACTTTTTCCTGAACGGGCTGGGCCAGTTACAACAATTAATTGATCGGGAATTGTCATAAAATTAGGTTTTCCAAAATAATTTTAATCGAGTACATAAACTCACAAACAGGGCAATAATTAAAGTATAAGATAATCCTCTCAAAAATCCCAGAAACGGGGTATTTGTTAAGGATTCTATTTTAGGAGTCCAACCGTTTAACTCTAAAATAGGCCATAACAAGTTAGCAAAAGCTAAATAACCAATCATCGGATTTTTACCCGTATCGATGAATAACTGAAACCAGAGGGTTTGGTGAAAACTATCGATGAGAATAATTAAGATTATTAACAGGAAAATTGCGATCGCCAATGTTATAAAAAAATAACTCATTGTGGTCGGATCTTTTTTGATTCCTCCTTGATAGGGTTCAAAGGCCAATCCTAAAATTAACCCATACATTCCCCATTGATATATTTGATGGAGTAACTCTTCTAAGGGATGGCTGGGGTCTTTGAGTAAGCGATAGCTTAAAATCAATAAAATTAAACTAATTACGGTGGTTTGGGGGAGTAAACGAGATTGTAAACCGATGACTAAATTTAAAATTATTAATAACATCAAAATCACAATTGCACCGAGGCGAAATCGGTTCCAAGTTTTAGGGATATATTCATCATTAATTTGTGTATAACTGACGATATTATCCCCAATTAAGGTTCCTGGAATGGCAATAAATAAATATTTTAAATATTCAAATCGATATAACCAAGGAACAGGGGAAATAGATAACAGATCGCTCATCCATCCTCCGGCTGATTTCGATAAAATTAAGGCGAATAAAACCGCCATCAACCCCACTCTAAATTGGGGATGATTCCGAGTGAATAACCAAATAAAAGAGGTAAAAACAAAAATATTTGTTAAGACTAATAAAATAATATCACTTCTATAGAGAGAAAATTGAGGAAATTTGGCATCATGGGGGTATTGAATTTGAGTTAAAATTGCGATCGCAGCCCCCCAACCGATTAAATTTACAGCTAAATTAATCCATTTAGGAATAACCCTTGGTAACTGAACAAACATTAAAAATAATATGGCAAATCCTATTAAAGCGAGTTGCCATTTTTCAGGAGTTGGTTCAGGATTAATAACTGTGGGACGAAAATGTTGTAAAACAATCGCAAAAGTTCCTAATAAAAAACCCCGTTTTACAATTCCTAAGCTAATTTCAAGATTTGTCCATCCTTGAGATAAACGCCGAGATAAGGCGATAGGAATAGCGGTTCCCAATGAAAAAATAAAGATCGGAAAGACTAAATCAACCCAAGTCAGTCCAGCTAATTTAGGATTAAATTGATGGGTTGGAGGAGGAAATTGAGCGTGATACATCCAAGCGGGTAAGGTTCCATTAAAGGGAATCACACCGGATAATACCATTGCTAAAACCGCAAGTCCTCGCAACGCATCTAACGCATCAATTCGTTTAAGATTTGAGGAATGGGAGTAGGCTAATTTCATCAGGATAAACTGGCTTTTTGTAACGCTTTTCTTAGTCTGATTTTAAGAAATGAAATCCCCGTTAATAAGATTGCGTTTGGCTAATTTTAAAACCCAAGAGTTATATAGCCCATAAATTCGTGAGTCCAGAAAATATTATTGAAAGGGGGAGGATGAAATTTGAAGTTGAAATCGGCTAATTTTAGTCACTAAATTGGATCAACCTATATTGGCTGCAACACCAAAAATCACGATCAGAATTAAACCAATAGCAACAAAAATCAAGGAAATCATAAATAGCCAAAATTGCAGGGTATAAAGTTTGCGGAGTTGTCCCAAAGCACCCATCAAATTTTCAATATCATTGCCTTGGGTTTCTACAATTAATTTAAAGGCTTTTGAAGCATTAATTGTCCAAATTCCAGTTACTAATAAAACGACTCCCTGCACCAGGGCAGAAAATCCTCCTTGCATGATTGTGATGATTCCAGCTAGGGCTCCTAATACTCCACTCGCAATCAGAAAGTAACTCACAAACAGCATTTTTTTAGACAAATCCAAAATCAGTTGATTCTGGGATTCATTAAACTCATAGGTTTCGTTGTCCATAATTTCCCCTGAAAAAAATTTACGGTAATCACAGCTTAATTTTACTCCAATTTTCTGAAATGACAATCATTTAGCAAAAAAACACTTGCCACCCCTGCGGTCTGTGATAAAATTTGGGCAAATGCTTAACCCATTCCTAACCCGTAGGGTTTTAACGGGTTGAGCCGTAATACTAAAGAAATGGAGTGAGGATGATGAACTTTAAAATCTTAGCATTGTCTGTTATTCTATCTACACTAGGATTTGTAACAGTCGCTCAAGCGGAAAATGAATCAGATCTACAACGATTAAGAACTACAAATCGGTGTCCTGAATGTGATTTAAGAGGGGCAGATTTACAACAGTTTGATTTACGAGGAGCTAATTTATTTAAAGCGCAATTACAAGGAGCAAATTTAAGAGGGGTTGATCTTCGCAGTGCTAATTTGAATCAAGCTAATTTATATGATGCCGATTTAACCCAGGCTAATTTAGCAGATGCTAATTTATTTGGTGCTAATTTAAGAAATACTATCTTAGAACGGGCAGATTTAAGAGAAGCCGATTTATCCCAAGCTGATTTAGCCCAAGTCAATTTAATCAAAGCAGATTTAAGAGATGCGAGTTTAGTGAGTGCAAATCTAAGTCAATCCTATCTGAATCAAGCCAATTTAGAAAATGCTGATTTGCGTCAAGCGTTTTTATTTAATAGCGATTTAGAAGCAGCAAATCTCACCCGTGCTAATCTATTAGGTGCGGATTTACGCAGAGCGAATCTGGATCGTACCGTTTTAGAAAATACAAATTTAACCGCTACAATTCTAGCAAATACTAACATTGATCGGGCGGAATTCTCTCAAACTATATTAAGAGGATCGGTTTTACAAGGAACTGATTTAGCACCTATTGTTTGTGTTGTTACTAATGTTGTTAATTGTGTAATTTCTCCTGCTTCTGAACAAGCTGAAGATTTATTCTTTCAACCGGAAAGAGAAAACTAATTAGTAGGATGGGCTACGCCCATCACCTTCTTTATATTTAACCTTGATGGGGGAGATGATGGGCAAAGCCCATCCTACGGGATTGTATCGCATTTTAGATCCGACGCATGAAACAGTCCTGGGGAGTAAATAATATGAAATCTCAAAGACATTTCATACTTTGAATATATTTAGAAAGGGAGAGGATCAAATTTTCAATCATAACGGGTTTACTGAGATAATCATTCATCCCGGCTTCTAAACATCTTTGGCGCTCTTTCTCCAAAACATTAGCAGTAACGGCAATAATCCAGGGTTGAGGTTGAGTAGATTGACGAATTATTTTTGTTGCGGTTAAACCATCTATTTCTGGCATCTGTATATCCATTAAAATCACATTATAAGATTGTTTTCTTAGCTTTTCTAATACTTCTAATCCATTATTAGCAATATCGGCAGTATAGCCAAATTCTTGGAGAACCAATAGGATAAATTCTTGATTAATTTCATCATCATCAGCAATGAGAATTTTAATTTGAGAGTGATCAGAAATTTCTTCGGGTTGAGGGAAAGCGGGAAGGGTTTGTGAATCGATTTCACTTTCGGAAACGGTTTTGAGTATCAGGGTAAAATAAAAATGTGAACCTTGAGTTTGAGGGGTTTCTAAATCTGAAACCCAATTTTGAGGAGGAGTACCCCCAATATTACCGAAACTTTCAACCCAAATTGTTCCTCTCATTAAAGTGATCAAATTCTTACTAATCACTAAACCTAAACCTGTACCTCCATATTTGCGACTAATAGAAGTATCCCCTTGGGTAAAGGGTTGAAATAATTGATTTAATTGATCAGCATTAATACCAATTCCTTGATCGTGAATTGAGATAGTTAACTCATACCATCCTCCTTCAGTCAGAGCGAGTTGTTGCTGCTGTTCAGAAGAAATAAGTTTGCCATTCACCGCAATATAAACAACACCACTAGCGGTAAATTTAATCGCATTTCCGACGAGATTTAAGAGAATTTGTCTCAACCGATAACTATCTCCTAAAAAATAAGTGGGAATATCAGAATCAATCCAATAAGTTAAGTCAATTTTTTTATCTAAAGCTTCTCCCTGGAAGAGATCACAAACAGATTGAACCACATTTTCTAAAATAAAAGGATGCTCTTCGATTTCTAAACGCCCCGACTCAATTTTCGAGAAGTTCAAAATATCGTTAATAATCCTCAACAGGTCATCACCGCTCTCTCGAATCATCTTGACTAATTTTTTTTGTTTATCGGAGAGATTTGTCATTAACAAAAGTTGGGTTATTCCGATCACGCCATTCATGGGGGTGCGGATTTCGTGACTCATATTGGCTAGAAAATCACTTTTAGCTTTTGTACCTGCTTCGGCGGCTTCTTTGGCTTCTGATAGCTCGATTTCTGCTTGTTTGCGATCGCTAATATCAAGAATTGTTCCATAGATATCGGTGATCTGATTCTGCTCGTTATAAACGGGCTTACCCATCGCATTAATATGACGAATTACCCCATCATGATGACGAATAATTTTCAAATCCAGATTATAAGTAATTCCTTGATTTTTAAGTTGATCTAAAGCTTTTACAAATTCAGCCTGATCGGCAATATCGATTTTGGTAATTAACTGCTGTAAAGTCGGTTCTCCCAGATTAAAATCAAAACCGATAATCTTAAACATCTCTTTTGACCAGCGCATTTCCTGGGTCTGGAGATTCAATTCCCAATTCCCAAGATGGGCAATACTTTGGGCTTCTTCCAGGCGATTTTGTGATCTTTCTAATTCCTGCTGAATCTGTTTTTGTTGAGTGATTTCTGTTTCCAACCAATTCTTACTCGCTTGGAGTTGGTTTTGGGCATTTTTTAAATCATTAATATTGATAAAGGTAACAACTATGCCATCATTATTATTACTTTCCCCTCTATAGATGTTAACTCGCATCAACAGTTGTTCCTCGGTCTTTTCGTTGATGACTTCTATTTCTAGGGGAATTTGATTCACCACAAATTCTGATAAAATTTTGACTAAATTAGGACAGTCCAGATTATGAGTAAAATGATCTAAAGGGCGATTAATGTCCGAGGGCAAAATATTAATAATATTGCTGGACATCGGGGTAAATTTTCTAATCTTGAGATCATTATCCAGAAAAACTACCCCGATATTGGTACTTCGTAGTAAATTGTCGATATCGTTGGTTAATTCTGTTAGCTGTTGAATTTTAATTTGATGTTCGGAATTGACGGTATAAAGTTCTTCATTAACGGACTGTAACTCCTCATTGGTGCTTTGCAATTCTTCGTTAGAAGCTAGTAATTCTTCATTGGTTGCCTGTTGTTCTTCGTTGGTCGTTTCTAATTCTTCAATGGTGGTTTGTAAATTTTCTCTAGTCTGTTGGAGTTCATATCCTAATTCGGTGATTTGTTTGGACGTTTCCAGGTCAATCTTAAATTCAATCGGATTAGATTCGTTTTCTAATTTAGTTTTCACCTCGAATAAAACGAATAGAAATTCATCTATTATTTGGTATTTATGAGGAAATGCTATCTTTAAATCTAGGGTCTCATTCACACCATTTCTGAGCAAATTAATTCCCGTATAGACAACACTTTTTTTTTCTCGTTTGGCTCGATGGATAGCTGTTCTTAGGGGTAATTGTAAAGGCTTTGGTACCAGTTCAGTAATATCTAATTTGGGCTTGCCTGCGGACAATGACAGCAGATCTGCACTATTATGAAAAATATGCACCAATTGGTAGTCTGGATTGATTAATACACAAGTCAGAAGTTTTTCTGTAAAACAAAAATCAAAAACAGAATCTAAAATCCGTTCAAACTGCAAACCATTTCGATTAAATATGGGTGGTATGCTCACCGGAGCTAACCGGGGTATCTGCGATGGCGGGATTAAAGTTAGTTGAATGTCTCGCTGTTTGCGGAAGATTTTCCATTTTTGATCGATATCTATAAACTCTGTTTCTAATTCTCCCAAGGTTTCGGCACTCCCCAGAAACAAAATCCCTTGGGAAGCTAAAGAAAAGTGCAGTAAACGTAACACTTGTTGCTGAAGTAGAGGCTGCATATAAATCAGCACATTCCGGCAACTAATCAAATTCATTTTGGAAAAACCAGCATTTTTAGTTAAATCATGGGGAGCAATAATTAACATTTCGCGTAAATGCCGATTAACTTGGTATAAGCCAGCTTTATAAGTAAAGTATTTCTCTAAACGTTCAGGAGTAAGATCATTTTTAATGCTTTCATTATAAATTCCTTGAGAAGCTACTTCCAGGGCTTTATTATCAAGATCTGTGGCAAACATTTTGACGCTTATATTTTTTTTATCCGATGCCTTAATTGCTTCATCAATTAATATTGCTAAAGAATAAGCTTCTTCTCCGGTGGCACAAGCGGGAACCCAAACTCTAAGTTGTTCTCTGTCTGCTACAGATTTTATTAACTCTGGTAAAACCTGATTGGCGATTATTTCCCAGGCTGGAGGATCTCGAAAGAATCGAGTCACCCCAATTAATAAGTCTTGACGAAGTAGTTTTCTTTCAGTTTCTGACCGTGATAATAATAGAACATATTCACCTAAATTAAACGATTGAGTAATACCACAACGATTAATAATCCGACGGCTCAGGGTGCTGATTTTGTATTGACAAAAATCAATCTGTTCGTATTTAGATAAAATCCCCAGGATTTGTTCAAATTGTTCGACCGGAATTAAATCTCCGGGTTTGACTTGAGAAGTGGGATAGTTGAGGGAATAGCCGACTAAACTATAAACCGCCTGGGCTAAATCTTGAGGGGATAAAATCCCATCCAAACAATCGCAAGGGATGACGCTACTGGGCATACCCGTGAATTGGGCGGTTTCTGGGGATTGAACTAGGGCGATTCCTCCTTTTCGACTAATCGCTTGTAATCCCTCTGTACCATCGTTTCCGGTTCCCGATAACAAAATTCCGATCATTTTTTCTCCCCATTCTTGGGCTAGGGAGTTGAAAAAAATGTTGATCGGATAATTGATTCGCTCTAAACTGTGTGCCTCTAATCGTAAGCAATTTTTTTCGACTTTTAAACTGTGGCGCGGGGGCAATACATAGATACAATTAGGAAGTAACTCTATCCCATCTTTTATTGATTTAACCTCCATTTTGGTGCGTCTTTGAATCAATTCTGGCATCAAACTCGGAAAATCGGGAGAAAGATGTTGCAACACTACAAAAGCTGCACCGGGATTATCGGGTAAGTTGGTAAAGAATTCTTCTAGGGGTTGTAAACCTCCCGCCGATGCCCCAATTGCCACCAAGAAAAACTTTTCTGGCTGTTGTTCAATGCTGTTATTTTTGGGTGGTTTTTTCATAATAAAAGCTAATTAAAAATGATGGGCAAAGGGTTTTAAATTTGGTTTCTTAATTAAGGAATATCGGTTAAATAGGTTTTAGTTCTGAACAACCTTAGATTATAGATTAAATCAACACTTTTGTCAATAGATTTAATCTTTTCTTAATTATTGTTGCCAGAATTTTGTTTTTGTCCTTAAACAGACTCAGAATCTATTACCTCCTGCGGGTGAATAACTTGAATTTCTGCATATTGACTTGCCATTGGATGTTGAGGTTGACTCAGGCGCAGAATAATATTAGTATCAATTAAACAATTCACCGTTAACAAGACTTTAGAGAATATTTTTCAAATCTAATACAAATCCTGGTAAGATATTTTCTCCCGATAAAGATTGGGGAGATGGGATAATTTCTACTGTTTGATCCGGGCGATAAATTTCTACACGCTGATTTTGTCTATCTAGCAACCAACCTAATTTTGTCCCGTTTTCTATATATTCTTGCATTTTAGCTTGTAGCTTTGACAAAGAATCAGTTTTTGAGCGTAATTCGACCACAAAATCAGGACATAAGGGGGCAAATTTTTCTTTTTCTTCTGTGGTTAAAACCTCCCATCTTTGGTGACTTACCCAAGCAGCATCGGGGGAGCGATTTGCACCATTTGGAAGTTTAAATCCAGTTGAAGAATCAAACGCTAATCCTAAATTATTTTGAGAACTCCAGATTTCTAATTGAGTGCTGATTTTAATATTCCGGTTGCCAGTTTCGCTACCTGTAGGCGGCATAATAATTAAGTCTCCTAATGCACTGCGCTCAAATCTCAAATCCCGGTTATTTTGACATAGCTGAAAAAATTGTTCATCTGTTAATTCGATCGTTAACTCGAAGGGTGCGGGCATTGTAGCAGTTTCCATGATTTTATCCTAATTGGGTTGGCTACAGTTCAATTATATCAAAATTATACAGAATTTCAGAGAATATTTTTCAAATCTAATACAAATCCTGGTAAGATATTTTCTCCCGATAAAAATTGGGGAGAGGGGATAATTTCTACTACTTGATTCGGGCGATAAATTTCTACACGCTGATTTTGTCTATCTAGCAACCAAGCTAATTTTGTCCCGTTTTCTATATATTCTTGCATTTTAGCTTGTAGCTTTGACAAAGAATCAGTTTTTGAGCGTAATTCGACGACAAAATCGGGAGATAAGGGGGCAAATTTTTCCTTTTCTTCTGTGGTTAAAACCTCCCATCTTTGGTGACTTACCCAAGCAGCATCGGGGGAGCGATTTGCACCATTGGGAAGTTTGAAACCCGTTGAAGAATCAAAAGCTAATCCCAAATTATTTTGACGACTCCAGCTTTGCAATTGATAAGATAGATCAATATTGCGGTTGCCAGTTTCGCTACCTGTAGGTGGCATAATAGTTAAATCTCCTGATGCACCGCGCTCAAATCTCAAATCCCGGTTATTTTGACATAGCTGAAAAAATTGTTCATCTGTTAGCTGAATTGTTAACTCGAAGGCTGTGGGTATTGTAGCAGTTTCCATAATTTTATCCTAATTGATTTCTCTGTAGGGCCGAGGCGCGCCGTCCCTTTACGATGAATTTGATTTCAAGTCATTTAGACAAAAGATTTAGACTTACTATATCTGAATTATACTATAAATTCTTGATAAATTAGAAGAACAACTGAATTATAATGAATGTTTTATTAGAGATTTTTTTCCCTGTGGGTTAGCATTTTTAATTCAGGGAAAACGGGAAATAGTAAAAAACTTTTTAGAAGTTACTTTGGGTTTACAATTAGATTGGGAAAATCCCATTTCTGGGGAAGGATTATTTGCAGAGGTGCGCCAATCTCTCCTGACTCAAGACCCTCAAAATGGAGAATGGGTTAGACCCGGACAGGGGTTAATGCCTGCTAGTTTTTTAATCATTAATCAACAGGAAATTAAAGCAGATTTTGGTCAACGTGCCATTGGTCGGGTGACTCCCGTTGATTCAGGATTATGGTGGATTTTCTTATTAAAGGTTTATGAAAAAGCCTGTGATCAAGCCAATGTTCCCCAAGAAAAAATAAGCCATCGTCCTGAATTTCAACGAGGAATTAAATTATTATTAGAGTTATGTTTAGCGAAACGCTTTGATATGACCCCAACAATGTTGGTTCCTGAAGGTGCGTTTATGATTGATCGACGCATGGGGGTTTACGGTCATCCGCTTGAGATTCAAGCGTTGTTTTTTATTGCCTTAAAAGTTGGATTAGAATTATTAAATCCAGAAGATATTCAAGCCTTAGATTTAGAAAATCGATTAGGTCGATTAATTAAATATATTCGACAGTATTATTGGTTAGATCCGGCTTTATTGCGTCGAGTTTATCGCTATCAAACCGAAGAATTTGGAGAAACCGCATTAAATAAATTTAATATTTATGCCAATACAGTTCCCGGTTGGGTATTACGATGGTTAGATCGCAAAGGTGGCTATTTAGTCGGAAATATTGGAGTCGGTTGGATCGATTTTCGCTTCTTTACTCAGGGAAATTGGCCTGTTTTAATCTGGTCATTAACCGCCGCATCTGTAAAAATGGGTCAGGAAGCAATTGCTAATCATGCGATTGTTATTGCTGAAAAATATTTAGCCAATGATGAATGGCCGGAATATTATGATCATGAGGATGGAAAAATTATTGGTCGTCAAGCCAGACTCTATCAAACTTGGACGATTTCCGGCTATTTAGTCGCCCAATATTTACTCCAAAATCCTCAACATTTAGACTTAATTGAATTTTCATCTTCACCCGATGATTAATAGGAATTCTATTCTCAATTTCTGAATGAATTAGACGAATGCAAACTAATCCGCTATGATAGACCCAACCTTACAGATGGGAAAGGTCACAGCTATTGCAGACTCGAAACCCCCAACTGTTCGTCTCACTCCCGTTCAGGACTGAACCATGAAAGCACAAACCTATGATCGCATTAAAACTTTAGTGGATATTCCCGCAGATTTTGGAAAATCCCTAATTCCTAAAGGCACAATTGGAACAGTGATCGAATGTTATGAACGTCCCAAAGAAGGGTATGCTGTTGACCTAACGATTTTGAGTGAAACGGGAGAACCGGGATTTGATTATGAAAATGTGATTCTCTATCCTGAGCAATTTTCAGTTGTGAGTGATACACCAGAAAGGGGGAATTTTATTTCTGTATTTGGGGATATTAATTATGAAGTTCCTCAAGTCGTTCATGAACAATCTACTCCCTCCAAACCCCCAGAAAATCAAGCAGATCAAGAGTTAGCTTAAATCGTAATTCGAGAAACCGGGTTTCTCAACATTCTATAGCAGAGAACAGGGAACAAGAATTAGAGTTAATTGAAACCCGTTAATTAACTCTCAACTCTTAACTCTTACACTGATTACTGATTACTGATTACTGATTACTGATATGAAACGGACATTAAAATTCGGTTTAAGTTTATTCTTGATGGGGATGATTTTAGCGATCGCACCCCAAAGTTTAGGCTTATTTGAGTCTGAATTTAACCTGAGAATTCTCCATACTAATGATCATCATGCTCATTTAGACGCGATCACAACTAATGATACACAAATGGGAGGAATTGCTCAACGAAAAACCTTAATTGATCGCTTAAAAGCTGAAAATCCTGGAGAAACCTTACTTTTAGATGCGGGGGATATTTTTCAAGGAACCTTATATTTTAATCAATATTTAGGTCAAGCGGATTTATCCTTTTATAATCAGATGAATTATCAAGCTGGCACTCTCGGAAACCATGAATTTGATCGCGGACAAGCTATTTTAGCTGATTTTATTAAAAAAGCGAAATTCCCTCTAATTTCTGCTAATATAGAAATAGCCGATAATTCGCCTTTAAAGGGTTTAGTTAAACCTTGGATAATTTTATCAGTTAAAGGGGAAAAAATCGGAATTTTTGGCTTAACCGCAGAAGAAACCGCTAAACTGTCAAGTCCAGGGGAAGGAGTGACATTTACGAGTTCTATTACATCGGCAAAAAAAGCAGTAGCAGAATTAAAGCAACAAGGGATTAATAAAATTATTGGTTTAACTCATATTGGGTTTGAATCCGATTTCAATTTAGCAAAAAATGTCGATGATATTGATATTATTGTCGGCGGACATAGCCATACGCCGTTGGGTTCTATGCCGAATGCAAAACAACCCTATCCCGTTGTTACCAACACACCCAATGGAAAGACAGTTTTAGTGGTGACAGACTGGGAATGGGGGAAATATTTAGGGGATTTAAAAGTTAAATTTAACCCAAAAGGAGAGGTAATATCTTGGGAAGGTTTACCCCATGCAATAGACCATCAAATTCAACCAGATGCCAGTTTTTCTAAACAATTACAAGCCTTTTCAACGCCTTTAGACATCTTACGTCAAACGATTATTGGTCAAACATCTGTTCTATTAGATGGAAGTCGAGATAAAGTTCGCACCCAAGAAACCAATTTAGGAAACTTAATTACTGATGCCATCTTAAATAAATTAAGATCCGATGGTGCTCAAATTGCGATTTTAAATTCTGGAGCAATTCGTTCTAGTATTCCGGTGGGTAATATTAGCGTGAGTCAAGTCATAGAAGTGCTTCCTTTTGGGAATATGATTGCACGATTAGACTTAACAGGAGAACAAATTAAACAAGCCTTAGAACATGGTGTGAGTCAAGTTGAATTAGGAGAAGGAAGATTTCCCCAAGTCTCAGGAATTCGGTTTATTTATGACCCTAAAGCACCCGTCGGTTATCGTGTTCTTTCTGTTTCTATTATTGATCAAACTGGACAAGAGAAACCCCTGAATTTAACCGCAACTTATCGGGTTGTTACTAATAGTTTTATGGTCAATGGTGGCGATGGTTATGATGTGATGAAAGCCGGGAAAAATCAAGTTGATACCGGATTTCTGTTAATGGATGTGGTCATGGATTATATTAAAGCACAATCTAATATTAATCTGAAATCGGGCGATCGCATTATTGTCAAACAATCACTTTAGCTGAGTAGAATCAGTAGACAGGTCTGAAATACCCGACACCAAAAGCGAAGCGTTGGTGTCGGGTCTTCTTGCTCCTATTTTGATCAATAAGTTGAAATCGATATTCCACGCGAAAGCTGGTGACAAGATTTGAACTTGCGACCGGCTGATTACAAATCAGCTGCTCTACCACTGAGCTACACCAGCAACGTTTTTGATTATAGCAAAAGTTATTAATTTTGATCAACACCTTTGAAGTTTTTCAGGTTATAGGGTTTCGAGATAACTCAATAGATCGGCCATTTCCTTGGCACTGGGTTGGAATTTAGGCATGGGTGGGGTATTGCCGCTGATGACTTGCTGAATGATGCCCACTTCGGATTTGCGTAGGGAAACATCGCGGAGACTTGGCCCCACTTGGCTGCTAAGGTGCCAAGCATGACAGCCCGCACAGTTATAGAAAAAAATTTCCTGTCCTTGGCTATAATTACCTTGGAGGGAGAGAACACTTTCCACATAAGGATCGGAAACCTGTAGCTTGGGAAGGACAACAATCCAACCCAGGATAAAAACCATCAACGCTAGGGTGACGAAAGCGGTGCGTTTAATCAGGACTTCAATTTTTGTAATCGCAAGCTGGTTATCCAAAGTGTTTCTAATAATTTGAGAATTATCTACAAGAATATTTACCAGGGAATTAGGGGTTGAAAGCCTTGCCCTTCTAGGGCAACTTTGTATTTGTGTGCTAGAATCCGAATTAGACAGTTTTAGGGTAATCAACCTGTCTTTAAGTAAAACCCAGTCGTCGAAAGACAACGCACCTTGAAAACTAGGGTTATGGGGTTCTGGACAGGAATTGCTTGTCCGGGTAAAAACTCTAAGCAACAAGTACAGAGAAACCCAGTTTTAGGTTTTCAACTGTAGGGTAGGGCATACCCAAACAGACTTCTGTAATGGAGTAAAACGCTTGGGGAGAGAACCATCTCTGGTAGAAAAAGGGCAACTTTTTTCTATTAAGTGGACTCGTTGAACCAAGAATCCACTTCCTTAAGGAAGTGGAGTGTCAAACTTTAACTAGCTTATAGCCTTGCTGGGTCAAGAGCAAGAGTTCTCAACAGTGAACCGTCAACAGTTAGCGGTATCATAGAGGGTTATTGCTCAAGTTAACACCGAAGGAGTTATCTAGTGGTAGAACCATTACTGTCAGGAATCGTTTTGGGTTTAATCGTCATCACGCTGTTAGGGTTATTTTTTGCGGCCTACCAACAATATCGTCGCGGTAACCAGCTTAATATTGACTAAATATCCCGAACTTCCACTCACCCTTGGTTGACCCTTCGGGGTTTAACGGGGGTGAAATTATTCCATAAACCTTATGAGTCAGCTAGGAATAAATCTCGTATCAGCAGGAACAATATTCCTGATTGTGGTGATTGTGATCCTCCTGATTCTTTATTTTCGGGGGGTTTTTCGAGAGAAATATCACTATCAGTTGAGAAATCTCCCCCCACCCACCGCCCCAAATTTTGCGTTTACGATCGCCTGTTTATCCGATTCCTACATCACCGCCGGACAAGTGACGGGGTTTTGGATGGAAGCGGATCAGATTTATGCGGCGCGACTGGCGGCAATTCGCCAAGCTCAGACTGTCATTCAGTTTGAAACCTATATGATCACCCCTGGACGTCGGGCCGATGAGTTTGCAGCAGCACTAGCCGAACGTGCTCAAGCGGGGGTGAGAGTGCAACTGTTAGCGGATAATTATGGCAGTCAATCGATGTCTCCCGACTATTGGCAACGGTTGGAAGCCGCAGGGGTGGAAGTCGAATTATTTAATGAATTAAGTTGGAAAGATTTAACCAACCATCTCAAACGCAACCATCGCAAGTTATTGTTAATTGATCAACATTTGGTCATGATTGGGGGGGCGGGAATTTCTGATGAATGGGATGGTGCAGAATTTTATAATTGTTGCTGTCCTTGGTTTGATTATGAAATTGCCTTTGAAGGCCCCCTCGTAGCCCGTTTAAGGGGAATTTTTCTGCAACATTGGATGGATGGTGGAGGCATTGCGGATTTGGCTTTAGATCCTCTGGTCTTAACTCCTGAAAATGAACCCCAGGTGATTATTACCCCAGGAGAAGATCCGAGTTATCGAGATTCGGAAATTCGATCGCTCTATCAATCTTTGATTCAGAGTTCTCAATATCGACTTTGGATTGCGAGTCCCTATTTTTTACCTGATCCAAGTTCGCGTAGAATTTTATTCGAGGCGAAGCATAGAGGGGTGGATGTGCGGATTTTAACGATGGGAAAAACCTGTGATAAACCGTTTGTTCATTATGCGTCGCGTGAATTATATGGTGATTTATTGCAGGGGGGAATTGAGATTTATGAATATCAAAAAAGTATGATGCACGCGAAAGCATGGTTAGTGGATGATCATTGGGTGAGTTTAGGCAGTGCTAATTTTGATCCGCGTAGTTTGTTCAAAAATGATGAGTTGAATATTTCGACTTCTGAAGTGGCGGTCATTCCACAAATTGAAGCGTTTTTTAAACAGGGTTTTGCCAATAGTTATTTTGTGAATCGCAAAGATTGGCAACGTCGGTCTAAGGTGGAACGGTTAATCGGACAATTTTGTTTATTGTTTTTCTGGCAATTGTAGCAGTAATTCGTAATTCGTAATTCGTAATTCGTAATTCGTAATTCGTAATTCGTAATTCGTAATTCGTAATTCGTAATTCGTAATTCGTAACCTAAAACAACAGTACCCAAACTCCATTTCCTTAGTGATTTCCTCTCCTGTGTTGGATGATGTAGAGTTGCACTAAGGCTTCATGCTTAGTTGCATTGCTCCCTTAACCATTATTGGGGGAAGTATAAGGATTAATGATGGGTACTGTTGTTCGTATTCGACAAGACAGATTGTATTGACCTTAAACAGCGTAACCGACCTCCTAGTCAAACTGAGGAACTTCCTCGTGTATAATCCGTTAAATTTGGAGTTGTAAACTTGTTAACAACGAAGTTACATTGCTCCCAATTAGCTAGTTTGAGGAAATATCAGCAACCAAAGGAAGTGGTGCTGCGGAAAATGACAGACGTTAGATGAAACAGTATTTTAACCTCCTAATTTCACTCAACCTCGATGCTCAATAAAACGTGCTTAAGACCTCCTATGAGATTCAGATGGTACCGCTCGAACATCGTTTGCTTATCTGTCAAAGAAGCTGTTTGATTTGCTTCTATTCATACAGTAATCCTTCTTCTTGTGAATTGCAAGGGAAGTCTATTAAAGTTAATCATTTGATCAATGAACACTCTCGCAATTGTAAACTTAAGTAACATTGAATGTAGAGTTTGATTTGCATCTAATATTGATCCAGATGGGATGGGAACTACTTCCGCAGGAGTTGTTTGATCGTACTCAAGAGTTCTTCGGGATGGAAGGGTTTCGAGATATAAGCATCGGCTCCTTGTTTAATTCCCCAGTAGCGATCAAATTCTTCACTTTTACTAGAACACATGACCACGGGAACATTCTGGGTTTTGGGGTTCTTTTTAATATGGCGACAGAGTTCATAGCCATTCATGTTAGGCATGACAATATCTAACACCACCAAATCCAGTTGCTTGATCTGTTCAATTTGTTTTAAGGCTTCTATCCCATCGCCGACTGAGATCACGTCCACACCACTTCTACTCAACATTCCGGAAATCATCTCTCGGAGGGAGATGCTATCATCGACAATCATAACTGTAGTCATATCGTTTATATTTTTAGCTATTGAAATCAAGTTAAACTAAGACTGCGTAGGCTGCCCCAAGGTTAGCGACAGGTTACTATCTAAAATTTACCCATTTTCGAGAGTGTATTTGCATTTTTTTGATAATTTGTGAGTTTGATAGTACCCATAAGTCCATTGTATAGGTTCCCTTCGCCTAACGGAATAGGCATTCGGGCTGCTAGTCAAGATTAAGCTAACCTATCTATTCGACTTATTCTTATTCTAGCGGGTTGTTGTGCTTAAAACATCCATCCTTTAAGAGTTTAGTTCTTGAGATCGGTTATATTGGTCTGGCAATCGGCTACAAAACCATCATAGAGGTGTTGTGATCGAAACAATGGAGAATCGCTGAACTGGAAATAGAAATTGATCGTGAAGTGTAACAATGGTAAATTGTCGGTTTTTTGCGTTTGGAGTTTTGCGGAATGGCGCGTTTAGCTTTATTGAGTGTATCTGACAAACGAGGACTGATTGAGTTTGCCAAAAGCTTAGTTGAAGAATTGGGTTTTGATTTAATCAGTAGTGGGGGCACAGCAACGGCCTTAAAAGCAGCAGGACTTCCGGTTACAAAAGTCTCCGATTATACAGAATTTCCTGAAATTTTAGGAGGACGAGTCAAAACCCTCCATCCTCGAATTCATGGGGGGATTTTAGCGCGGCGAGATCTGCCTCAAGATGTGAGCGAATTAGAAACCCATCAAATTCGTCCGATTGATTTAGTGGTAGTGAATCTTTATCCCTTTGAACAAACGATTGCTAAACCGGATGTAACCTTGACAGATGCCATTGAAAATATTGATATTGGCGGCCCGACTTTATTACGCGCATCGGCTAAAAATTATGCCCATTTAACCGTATTATGTAATCCCGAACAATATGGATCTTATTTAGAAGAATTCAAGCAAAAAAACGGAGAAATTGCTTTTGAATTTCGTCAACGTTGTGCTTTAAAAGCCTTTCAACATACGGGAGCTTATGACCGGGCGATCGCAGCTTATTTAGAACAACAAGAACTCAGCGAAGCATCCCCTTTACCCCAAAGCTTTGTATTAGCGGGAACCCAAATTCAAGCCTTACGATATGGGGAAAATCCCCATCAAGCAGCGGCTTGGTATCAAACCGGAACTCAACCTACGGGTTGGGCATCGGGTCAAATTTTACAAGGCAAACCCTTAAGTTATAATAATTTAGTAGATTTAGAAGCTGCTAGACGAATTATATGTGAGTTTCCTGATCAACCTGCTGCTGTTATTTTAAAACATACCAATCCCTGCGGTGTTGCTGTTGCGAATAGCTTAGTTACAGCTTATGAAAAAGCCTTTAATGCCGATTCAACCTCTGCCTTTGGGGGAATTGTAGCGTTAAATCGGGCGATTGATCAAGACACGGCAAAGGCATTAAGCAAAACTTTTTTAGAGTGTATTGTTGCCCCCAGTTGTGATCCAGAAGCAACTCAAATTCTCAAGAAAAAATCTAATCTCCGGGTGTTAATTTTACCCGATTTAACTCAAGGACAAAAGGAAACTATTAAAGGGATTGCTGGCGGTTTCTTAGTGCAAACGGCGGATGATATTGTGGAACAGTCTACAGACTGGAAAGTCGTGACAGAAAAGCAACCTACTCCTGAAGAATTAGAGGAATTAATGTTTGCTTGGAAAATCGTTAAGCACGTCAAATCTAATGCCATTGTGGTGACGAAAAATCAGACGACCTTGGGCGTTGGGGCGGGACAAATGAACCGGGTTGGCTCTGTTGAAATTGCCCTGAAACAAGCCGGAGAAAAAGCTCAAGGAGGAGTTTTGGGTAGTGATGCCTTTTTCCCCTTTGATGATTCAGTTCGCACGGCGGCGGCGGCGGGGATTTCTGCTATTGTGCAACCCGGAGGCAGTATGCGAGATCAAGATTCAATTAAGGCAGCAAATGAGTTAGGATTAGTTATGGTTTTTACAGGTATTCGTCATTTTCTGCATTAATTAAAATATAATCAATATTCCGATGGATAACAACCTGTCGGAATATTGTGAAGAAAAATTTTAACATCAGATTACAATTACAAAGATGAAAACTAAACAGTTGAATTTAACCCTGGTAACAACAATAATTTTAGGAATAATTATTGTATTATCGTCGAAAGTACAAGCTCAAAATGATTTACCCAGTCCCAGCGAGTTGCGGGGTAAACCCAGTGAAGCGGAACAGGAAAAGTTAGATAAGCAACAATCTCGACAAGCAATAGTTCGTCAAGGAATTCAACTATATCAAGCTGGAAATTATGCCGCTTCTGAAGCAATTTTTCGTAAATTGGTAGAAAATCAGCCCAAAGAAGCTAAATATCATTTTTATTTAGGAAACTCTTTATTTTACCAACGAAAAATTGAAGAAGCAACTCAAGCCTATCAAGAAGCTATTAGTTTGAATCCTCAATATGCGCTGGCTTATAATGGTTTGGGATTTTTACACGCCAGTCAAGGACAATGGGATGAAGCGATCTCCCAATATCAAAAAGCCTTAGAAATTAATCCTGACTATGCGGAAGCCTTAAAAAATTTAGGGGAAGCATTCTGGAAAAAAGGCAATACCGCCGAAGCCACTAATGCTTGGAAAAAAGCCTTAGAATTATATACAAAACAGGGAAATAATAAAGCCGTCCAACAACTTCAACAGGTGTTAAATCAAACCTCACAATAATATTAATTATAGGGGCGGGTTCCGTAATACCCCTCTTCTGTCACTCTCCGAGAGGTCAATCTCTATAAGCTTTATTAGTCAGTCAATACAAGCTATCCTATTACAAAAACTGGGTTGTTGTATTTGTTGTTAGAAAGAAATAGCAGCGATCGCTTCCTATGCAAAAGCTCTAAAATCTAGAAATGGCAAAAGTTTTCGGAGAGTGACAGAAGAGGGTTACAATGGATAATGAAAAAGCCCTGGATGGTTTTCAGAAAATACTCGGTTTCTGAAATATAATTTAGAACATTTAAACTTGTCCGATGGCTTCAATTGCGGCTTCTAATGCTAAGGCAATATGTGTCCAATGGGTTCCTCCTTGACAGAAGACAATATAAGGTTCTCTTAACGGCCCATCGGCGGAAAATTCTGAGGTACTGCCATCAATAAAAGTGCCCCCCGCCATGACTAAATCACTTTCATATCCCGGCATGGGTGCTGGAACCGGATCAAGATAGGAACCAATAGGAGAATATTTTTGAATAGCCCGACAAAAGGCAATTAATTTCTCAGGAGAACCTAACTCAATCGCTTGAATTATATCCCGTCTCGGTTCAAACGGTAAAGGATTAACTCGATATCCTAATTGATTAAAAACATAAGAGGTTAAATGGGTTCCTTTAATCGCTTCTCCTACCATTTGGGGTGCTAAAAATAACCCTTGAAATAGAATCCGATTTTGATCAAAGGTTGCCCCGCCACTGCTACCAATTCCCGGTGCAGTTAATCGACAGGTTGCTGCTTCAACTAAATCTTCCCTCCCCGCGACATAACCCCCCGCTTGAACAATTGTTCCTCCTGGATTTTTAATTAAAGAACCTGCAATTAAATCAACTCCAACCGCAGGAGGTTCACAAGTTTCAATAAATTCTCCATAACAATTATCGACAAAACAAATAGTATGGGGATTCTGTTGTTTAACAATTTGAACAATTCGCTGAATATCAGCAATAGACAAACTAGAACGCCAGGAATAGCCACAGGAACGTTGAATTAAAACCAGGCGAGTTTTGGCTGTTATTGCAGAGTTTAGCCCCGAACAGTCAATTTTTCCCTCAGAAGTTAGATCTAATTGACGGTAAGATATGCCAAACTCTAATAATGAACCTTGACCTTGACCCCGTAAACCGATGACCTCCTCCAAGGTATCGTAGGGAGCACCAGCTACCGCCAGCAGTTCGTCCCCAGGACGCAAACAGCCAAATAAGGCACAGGTAATGGCGTGGGTTCCAGAAACAAACTGCACTCGTACCGCAGCGGCTTGGGCACCCATAATCTCGGCAAAGACTTGATCTAAGGTTTGGCGTCCTAAGTCATCGTGACCATAACCTGTAACGCCTGCAAAGTGATGAGTTCCCACTCGGTAGCGACGAAAGGCATCTAAAACTCGTTTAAGATTATGCTTGACCTGCGTGTCAATACCAGAAAAAATCGGAAATAGTTCCTGTTCTGCTTCTTTTAGCTGTTCAATGCTAGATAGGATCACCGAACTCACTCCATTTGTGGGCGGTGCATATTATGACGCAAATAGGACTCTGGCGATCGCTAAAATTTTCTCCCAATTATTTCCTAACCATGACTGTCCCTCTTTTATTGAGACAAATCCCAAACTTCTGTATATATTCAAAATCAATGTTACTAATAACGAGAATTTCCCCGCTACGTCTATCCCTTTTATTCTTGATTTATCTTCATTAAAATTCACATCTTTGACCCAATGTACTTGATTTTCAATTAACCAATGTGCTTTAATTTTTTCTGCAAAT